>CAIMKO010000156.1 GCA_903841915.1 uncultured Chitinophagaceae bacterium
AGCTACCGTTAGGACACATCTTTAAGTGTCTTCAACCGCCAATTTCCAGCCCATGTGTATGTCATTGAACTTATCAAGCCCCCTTTTTAGTGTGATGGGGCCTGGAGGACGCCTCTTATTTGTATCCTTCCATCCGCCAAGCTTTGCGATTACCCACACTGCCCAAGCTAATGTTTGAGGATCATTTTTATTTTTGAGCTTTTCCGTTGCACCTTCGTATTTGTTATTGAGCTTCTTCAGGCATTCAATCTCAGGTTCATCGAATACTTGTTCTATTGGCTGGCTTTCTTTATTGTCGAATGCAAGCAACAACTGCATAACACGCAGTGACGAATTAAGGATCATAACGGTAAGTTTTCTTAATGCCCAACCGCTTTCCAGTTCACTTGATTCTATTGCAAATCCTTTCTTCTTTATTAACCGGTGCAGCTGCTCAATATACCACCTTAACCGATATTTATTGATAATTTTTACGGCATCTTCGTAATTTTCAACCTTGTGGGTAGTAAGAATACGCCATAATATTGGTCGTTTAATGCCAGAGGTCATTTCCTTTACTTCTACCGCATTTACTTCAACGTTTGCTACGAGATCTTTTTTTACATGATCTGCCGGTTTTTTGATGCTCACTTTACAATATCTCACTTCTACTTCTGCGATCCTTTTTTCTATCCCCTTTCTATTGTCAATGTCATGGACTAAGTCGATATCATATCTGCCTGCGGGCGGCTGCCCTGATAAGCAGTTGAATAGCCACTGACCTGTAGATAACTTCCGGTTGGCTCTGTTTCGGATAATCAAATGTGTCTGATGGTCGGGGATCAGTGCAAATTGCTCGTATATGTCACCTTCACGGTCTTCAATCATAGTAATACTCCTGGCAGCTGAAAGTTGTTTCTTGCTGGCCCTACCGGCTGTCAGCCACTTGTTGGATTCCTTTTCTTCGATAGGTATGGTTTTATTATCAAAACCCTTTTTGCTTTTCTTGTCTTCCGGCCTTGCCCAAAGTTGAATATCAGATATCCCCAGTATTATTTCTGCATCTGAATCAAGAACCAAACTGCTATGCATGAAAAACCCCAAATCCTTATTATTTCCCGTCAGGCCGATACCCGTGCCGCTTTTTAAGCGATTGCGGTGGTTTTCAAAATTTAATTCCGTAGTGTCTGTTATGCACAATATGTCTTTGTCGACACATAAAATGCCGCTTTTTTCACAAACGGTATCAATCAATATCTTCTCAGTGACATTATCATTGGATAAAAAACGGTACGTAGCTCTTTGCTCCGCCTCATTGCGTGTAATACCGTGAATGCTGCTTGACTGGTTGAAATGCAACATAGAACTAATATCACCAGCTCGTTTATCTAAACGGGCATCGCCAAATTTACCCTTGTAATTTTCCCGGTGGCTAATAAAACATCCCGCAGCAACATCGGCCGTCAGTTTAGCCGGAGAAAATTGCTTATCAATATTATACAATGTGCTTACATTATCCATAACACCATTTTCACAATATTACTAAATATTTGTGTCCTAACGGTAGCTCACTCGTGGAGAAGGGGCCGGGGGTTGAGGACTTTCCTTAAGTCAATGAGATTGCCCCTTTGGGGCGAAGGGTCGGGGTTGTGGGGTCCCTTACTTCAAACAAACCGGCACCCAAATTTCTTCTTCCGATTCAGGATCATGGTTTTTGTACTTCTCACCCATCACCTCAAAATGGGGGCGTTCGTCCAAACGGTATTCAGAATTAGGTACCCAGCTGCTATAGATATGCATGTATACCCCAGTCGCAG
>CAIMKO010000157.1 GCA_903841915.1 uncultured Chitinophagaceae bacterium
TAGCTTATAAAATATAATAAATTTTATATATCATAATAAAATTTATTTTTAAAATGGAATTAAATTCATTATTGTTTCCTGCTCCAACAACAAAGTATTCAGCAGACGAACTAGAAGGCGACATAATGTACGTCCCGAGACACTTTTGATTTAATAAAGCACATCGATCGCTTATCAAGGCCTATGAATCCTTTCAACAATTAGAAATGGATTCTAAATTTCAGACAAACCCCAAAGAAAATTAACAAGGCAAACCCAAGTTCAGAGATACAAACGATAGCGAAATGAAAAAAGATATTCTAAATTTCTATTAAAAATAAAATAGTAAAGTAGAGGCTAATAATAATCTTCAAAGAAACAGCGACAATGAATAATAAACCCAGCATTTCCATTTAGGAGATAAACAGGAAAAACTTAGCTAGTCTTAAGAAGTAAGTGAAATCAATGAGGAGGGCTCGGTTAAAATAAGAATGAATAAAAACATCAACTTGTAAGAAAATATGAAATAAACTAAATTCGAATTTGAAAATAGAAAATTTAAAAGCCGGACAAGACTTTCTGGCCACTAATAAAACAAAAGAGGGTGTAACCGAATTGCCGAGCGGATTACAATATGAAGTGATCACTGCAGGTGCCGGCGAAAAGCCAAAGGCCTTTAACAGCGTTACCTGCCATTATCATGGCACATTGATCAATGGAACCGTTTTTGACAGCAGTGTACAAAGAGGCCAACCTGCTACATTTCCTTTAAACCGGGTAATTACAGGCTGGACAGAAGGACTGCAATTAATGCCTACCGGAAGTAAATGGCGTTTCTTTATTCCTCCGCATTTGGGTTATGGTGACAGACAAGTGAGTGCTGAAATCGGACCTAATTCAACTTTAATTTTTGAAGTGGAGTTGATTTCCTTTAATTAATAAAACGCGAATCGTGAATCGCAAGTTAAAAAACGAACAACTTGCGATTCACGACTTTCGATTTTCGTCATTTATATCAGTTCACTCAACTCCAACCATCTTAATTCCTTTTGCCCCAATTCGGCACCGATCTCTCCTATTCTTTTACTTAATAGATTCAATTGCTCAAAAGCCTGTTCGGGATTACTGAGTTGTTCTTCAATTTTCGCTTTTTCTGCTTCCAATGAAGAAATTTCTTTTTCCAGGTCTTCAAATTCTTTTTTCTCTTTAAAAGTTGGTTTTCTCTTACTTGCACCTTGTACGTTGGAGCTTGAATCTTGTAACTTGGAACTTGTAACTTCTTCTATCGATTTTCCCTTGCTTTTAAAATCTTCCAATGCCTGCCATTTATTATCCTTCTTCTCATTGTCTTTGAGCCAAAGCCTATATTGGGTATAGTTTCCGGGAAAATCCCTTACTTCTCCTTCTCCTTCAAAAATAAATAAGTGATCCACCAATCTGTCCATGAAATATCTATCGTGACTAACGATCAGTACACAACCCTGATAATCGCTTAAGAAGTTTTCAAGAACTGCCAATGTTGGCAAATCAAGATCATTCGTTGGCTCATCTAAGATTAAAAAGTTAGGGTTGGTAAATAAGACAATCAATAATTGTAATCGCTTTTTTTCACCGCCACTCAATGAATTCAGGTAGGTGTATTGCTTATCCGGTGTAAATAAAAATAGTTCTAAGAACTGTGCCGCACTTAAACTTCCGCCATTGGCCAATGGAAAATTCTCTGCAAACGTTTTTACATATTCGATCACACGCATATTGTGTTTGAATACCAATCCTTGTTGCGAGAAATTGCCGAATACAACTGTATCTCCCACGTTGATTTTACCACTGTCATTCTTTTCCAGTCCCTGGAGCATGTTCAGGAATGTAGATTTACCGACTCCATTTTTGCCGATAATTCCAATTCTTTCTCCTTTACTGAAAGTATAATCAAAGCCTTTTAAAATAGGAAGACTGCCATAGCTCTTACTCACTTTTTTCATTTCAACGATCTTTCCACCCAGTCTGCTCATCTTTACCTGCAACTGTACTTGCGCATCTTCAATTTTTTGTTTAGCCTTTGCTTCTACTTCATAAAAATTATCTTGCCGGCTTTTGCTTTTGGTTGTTCGAGCTTTTGGCTGTTTGCGCATCCATTCTAACTCTTTGCGATATTCATTCTTTGCTTTATCGATACTTGCCAATTCACTTTCAACACGCGCAGCTTTTTTCTCAACATAATTTTCATAATCGCCGCGATACACATACATGTTTTCTCTTTCCAATTCCCATATTTCTTCGCTCACAGCATCCAAAAAGTAACGATCATGCGTTACCAATAATAATGTCACATTTTCCTGGTTCAGATAGTTTTCCAGCCATTCGATCATTTCTACATCCAGATGATTCGTCGGTTCATCCATCATTAATAAAGTATGCTTATGATCAAAGCCAATATCAATTAATGTTTTCGCCAATGCTACCCGTTTACGCTGACCGCCACTCAAATCACTTACAGCTTGCTCTAAATGATGCACATTCAATTTGGTCAAGATCTGTTTTACTTTTACTTCAAAATCCCAGGCATTCAGATCGTCCATTTTGCCGAATAATTCCACCATTTTATCACCATCCTCACTATCGGTTGCCAATTCGTATTCACGAATCACATTCAGCACCGGATTATTGGTATGAAAAATGTTTTCGAGTACCGTTTTGTTCTCATCAAACTTTGGATCTTGTTCAAACAATGCAACGGTAACATCCTTATGAATAAAAATTTTACCGGAATCAGGTGTCTCTTCTCCGTTTAAAATGCGCAACAGTGTTGACTTCCCCACGCCGTTGCGTGCAATCAACGAAATTTTATCTCCCTCATTTATATGAAATGAAATATTCTTAAACAACGGATTAATACCGTAACTCTTGGTTAAACCTTCTACAGAAACATAATGCATGCGGCAAATATAGGGATGCAAATTTTGATGGCTAATTTTTGGGTAGCAGACAGCAGTTTTTTATGGCGACTATGTTTGCGTCGCACTCTTGTACAGA
>CAIMKO010000158.1 GCA_903841915.1 uncultured Chitinophagaceae bacterium
AATGATCGGTGAATTTCAAATCTGTTCCGCCTGCATACATGTAGTTATGCCATGCCCCGGGAGTTAGTTGCTTTAAAATATTTTGATCATGCGTTCTGCTACCCGAACCTGAAGTTGGCTGTGGAAGACCGGAAATGAATTTTATATAATCCAGGTCGTTTGGCCTGTTCTTAATTCCGTTGGAAACAAAAATATCGTTTTGCCCATCAAGGTTATAATCAGCTATCAGTGGGCCCCAGCTCCAGTCTGTTGCACTAACGCCTGCATAATTTCCGATCTCTGTAAATGTTCCTGACTTACTGTTTAACTGCAGGCAATTTTTTACATAGTGATAATAAAAACCTGCTTTCACTTTTCGATTAAACATATCGATATCATCAAAAGCTCCGGTTGTTTTGATACGATAATCCGATAAAGGAAGCATGTCGGTATTAAAAATATCCATGCAGCCATCGTTATTGATATCGGCAAGGTCAGCGCCCATGGAAGAGAAACTGGTATGTTGAATTTTATCTTCCAGCTCATCCTTAAATGTTCCGTTCTTTTGATTGATGTACAAATAATCTCTTTCGTAAGAATCGTTTGATACATATACATCCGGCCAGCCATCACCATTGAGATCCCCTACTGAAACACCCATACCGAAACTGATCAATGTTCCGTGAATGCCCGCAGACTGTGTTACTTCTGTAAAATGTCCATTATCATTTCTGAATAAGTGATCGCCGCCTCCTTTTAAAAATTCTCCTACCGGCCATTTGCTTTCGAGCAGGTCTCTTTTATTGGCAAACTCTAATTGATTAACGGGTATAGGACTGTTGTTGATCATAAAACAATCCAGGTCGCCATCACCGTCATAATCAAAGAAAGATACCTGTGTAGTGTAAGCTGAAATATCCAATCCATATTTTGCAGCCGATTCTGTAAATGTGTTGTTATGATTATTGATGTATAATTTATTCTTTCTGTTTCCTGTTGGCATATGACCGGATGAACAAACATAAATATCCAACCATCCGTCGCCATTCACATCTGCAAATACAACACCGGTATTCCATTTATCGTCTTCAATGATCCCGGCAGATCTTGAAATATCCTCGAATTGTAAATTGCCTTTATTGAGATACAATTTATTATTGCCCATGTTGGAGCTAAGAAAAACATCGGGCAGACCATCATTATTGATATCACCTATGGCAACGCCACCGCCATTATAGAAATTCCTGAACAAGAAACTGTTTTCTTTTTTACCATCATTTACTTCATTATTGAAGTTGATACCTGAATGATCAACCAATTCAAATAATGTATTCCCTTGTTTGGATTTACAGGAGCAGAGTATTATAAATGCTGATAAGAAAGCATATCTGTTAAACAACCGCATCAAAAAATGTTTATGGATTATTACAAGAAAAAAGCAAGGTCAATAATAAATATTGACCTTGCTTCAAAATTAGAATATAAAACGACAGATTGCTCTAATTAATAACCAGGATTTTGAGTTAAATTAGGATTAGCAGCCAAAGCCTGATTAGGGATTGGGAACACTAAATATTTAGGATCATCTGCTGGTTTGTATTGCCAAAGTTGACCAAACACACCAAAGCGAATCAAATCAGTTCTTCTTCCGCTTTCCCAATACAATTCTCTACCTCTTTCAGTTAATAAAGCATTTGGATCGTAAAGTGTTGCTTTAACTGTACCAGAACCCACTAATTTAATAGAAGGTAAAGCAGTGGCACCTCTTGCAGTTCTTAATCCGTTCACTAAATTTAATGCTGCAGTTGTATTAGGAGTAGCAGCACGCAAATAAGCTTCTGCAACCATTAATACTACATCAGAATAACGTAAGATCACGATATCATTACCTGAAGGACCTTCATAATATTTTGATCCGCTTGAAAAGTCAGGAACATATTTTACAACACGGATACCGGTAACTTCCAAATTACTTCCTGTTTCTTTCATATCAGAAGCAATAGTTG
>CAIMKO010000159.1 GCA_903841915.1 uncultured Chitinophagaceae bacterium
AATTGCGCATGGCACCAAAATAATTACCCAGGTGCAAAAATCCTGTAGGGCGAATGCCGCTTAAAACAACCTCTTTACTCATGGCGGCGAAGATAATTATTAGAATGGGGAATGCTGAACTTGATCAGACTTTTTTTGCAGCTCTCAGAACAGTACAAATTTTCTTCTTTTCTACCAGCTATTTGCTTTTTAAAAGCAGCATGCTGCCTGCACTAATCAATTTAATTTGATCCTAGAGATAAGTTATTTCACTTATTCTGTATAATGGAAAGATGAGGCCATTAAATTAAACGATAGATCCTTTCGGCATCTTCTCCATTTCTAACTCTCTGACCGGATGCACTGCCGGCGACCGTTTTACTGATCAAATGAGCCTGAGGAAAAGTTTGTATATAGTCAATCGCTTTTGGAAGGTCGTTGTTACAGGCACAAACCACTTTTGAACACCAGTTGTTTTGCAGATAATAGATCAGTTCCTGAACTGTTTCATCGGCTTCGGCGCTTGTAGTATGATCCTGATAATCGCCAATGGTGGCAATACCGATCTTGATACCGTTCTTTTCCAAAATATCCCTGAAATCATTATTGGCAGGGTTGCCTAATTTTTTATAATGGCCGGGTACCTGAGTATAGCCAAACAAAAGCATGGCCTGATATACGATGGTAAGGGTTTCTGTTTTTCCTTTTTTTGCATCTCCTTTTAAGACTATTATTTCCATAACCTATCATTGAAATTTGAAGGGACAAAGTTACCCATTTTACAATTTCGTATCATGCGATAAATCAGGTTTTACAATTGTTTTTAAAGTGCCAACATTAAATAGATATTAGTATTTTAACGCAGAGGCCAAAGAGTGAAAGGAGGGTCTCTATTGTTGCAGGGTCATTTTATTATTGCAGGATTGAATATTTGAGTTCGCAGAGGAAAATCCTTCGGATTTTTGTGAATAAATAAAAGTTGGAGCGTTTTCTTAATTCCGATCATAGCTTCAGGTATAAATTAGTATTTCTATCAGTTCCGGTAATTTTATTCAGGGCTTCTTTTGGAGGCTCGATCCAGTAAACGCCATTCAGAACAAATTTGAATTTCTTGATCTCTTCTTTTTTCCCGATACTTTTTTTACTCAGTACCAGTGTATATAATTTGTCGTCCTTTTTCTTCATGATGAATTGTGCATTATTTGGGCTCCATCCATTAAAATCGCCTGCAAGATTTACCTGCTTGATCTCATTTCTGCGCTTATCCAGATCGAATTCCATTATACCGACTTTGATCGTTTTTTGTTCTCCAAAACGAAATTCAATACTGTCTCCTTTATCTATATAACCATAACTCATGTTGTTCTGGAAGAACTTAGCTGATTCTGGTTTGTTTGTAAATCCGGATAAAGTGATAACCAGTATTAGGGTAATTGTGGAAATGATTTTATGCATACCCAAATGTATTTAAGTAGTCTGTTAAAATTATCCTTAATATTTTTTATATCAATGGTTCCTACATTGGAATATCAAAGCGAAAAATAGCACACAGACCTGCCTGCCGGTAGGCAAGTGGAACTGATCTACGCTGATAATTTAAATATTGGGACTAAACTTAGATTTACACAGATAATGCCGCAAAGCGGCATCAAATCCGTTATCATCAGTATATTCCGTGTCATCTGTGTTCTATTATTTTATTATCAAAAAAATTCGCTCGTATTGCTTGAGGGAATAGCGGAGAGGCTAACTGCTTTTCTTTATTACAATTGCAAAGCCGTTTCCAATGCCAGTTCGATCATGGGCAGTAAAGACCTTTCTCTTGCTGCAGAACTAATTTGTTCATGTGTGGGTATGATATCAGAAACGGTTAAGATGGTAGCTGCTTTTTTATGGGTATATTTTGCATTGGCAAACAATGCAAATGCTTCCATCTCTACAGCATTGCAATGGTGTTTCAAGGCAATGGCGGGCACATTCATGTCT
>CAIMKO010000160.1 GCA_903841915.1 uncultured Chitinophagaceae bacterium
AATTTTTATAAATATACAATCTTGTTTTTTCATCCCCCAGATATAACATTTTCAAAGCATCATTTCCACACAAATACGGGCAATACAAATTCCTGACTATATTTAATCATTCTAAAACAGCATTTATGAAAAGACAGCTTATAGTACTGCTTCTCATCAGTTTTTGCATGAAGGGTTTTGCACAAACTGACACATTTACGATTTATAAGAAAAAAAGTGTGATGATACCCATGCGGGATGGTACAAAACTATTTACAGTCATTCTTGCTCCTGCGTATAGTACATCTCAGTCTTTGCCTGTATTGATTCAGAGAACGCCTTATGGTGCAGATATCCCTCTGAAAGACGGAAATAATTTCAATATCACTTACACAGGCTTTTCTGTTTTGGGAAAAGGCGGATACATTTTTGTATTGCAGGATATTCGGGGTAAATACAAAAGTGAAGGAACAATGGAGATTCATCAACCCATCATTCATTTAAAAGAAAAGGGCAAGGTTGATGAAAGTACAGATACATATGATACTGTTGATTGGTTGATGAAAAATATTTCAAATAACAATGGCAAAGCTGGTATTTATGGTGTTTCTTATCCGGGCTGGTTAGCATTGGTAGCTGCAATTGATCCGCATCCTGCGCTGAAAGCCGCATCAGAACAGGCCTGTATGGGAGATCTCTTTTTGGGTGACGATTTTCATCACAACGGCGCATTCCGTTTAAGTTATGGTATGGAATACAGCTATGAAGTGGAATACGACAAAACTACAGACAGCGATTTTCCTTTTCCTCAATATGACCTGTATGACTGGTATGTGAAACTAGGATCCTTAAAAAATGTGAATGAAAAATACTTGCACAATAAAATTCCTACCTGGAACAATTTTGCGCAGCATCCGAATTACGATTCATTTTGGCAAAAAAATTCAACACTGAGTTATGTAACACATCCCGAAATACCGATGATGCATGTTGGCGGTTATTTTGATCAGGAAGATATGAATGGCCCGCAACTGATGTATGCTGCGATGGAAAAGAAAGATACTTTCAATCGTAACTATATTGTCCTGGGTCCTTGGAACCATGGCCAATGGTCAAGGGAAAAAGCAGATAGCTTAGGAAAGATCGCATTTGAAAGCAATACAGCTGCCTGGTTTCAGGCATTACAAAAGAAATGGTTCGATTACTGGTTGAAAGGTATTGGCGACGGAAAATTCAATGAGGCCAATTGTTTTCAAACAGGGAGCAATCAATGGAAGACTTATAATACATGGCCGCCAAAGGAAGCTGTGTTGAAAAACTTGTATGCCAAAGCTGATAATAGTGCCTCATTTATAAAACCTACTACTGAAAAGGCTTCTCTGACTTTTATAAGTGACCCTAAAAAGCCTGTTCCTTACCGCACCACTCCTATTGAAGCTACTTATGGCCAAGGCAGCCGATGGAGAACATGGCATGTGGAAGATCAGCGGTTTGTTTATTCAAGACCGGATGTTTTGAGCTTTTCAGCTGACTCATTAACCGAAGACATGACAGTTACAGGGAAAATTACTGCACATATTTTCGCCAGTACCACCGGAACTGATGCAGATTTTATAGTGAAGCTGATCGACGTTTATCCTGCATTCGACAAAAGTTTATCGATGAGTAATTATCAATTGCCGGTTGCAATGGAAGTATTCAGAGGAAGATTCAGAAAGAGTTTCGAAAAACCTGAACCTTTTATCCCCGGTAAACCTGAAGAGATCGTGATCGATCTTCATCAGATCAATCATACTTTCAAAAAAGGGCATCGAATGATGATCCAGATCCAAAGTACCTGGTTCCCGGTAATTGATCGAAATCCGCAAAAATTTGTCGCTAATATTTTCGAAGCGAAAGAATCTGATTTCATCAAAGCAGAACATACTATTTATTGTTCTGAAAAATATCCAACGCATATTGAATTACCGGTAATGAAACAATAACAGGGAGAAACCAGCGTTTTAATCAAAAATTAAGGGAAAAAGGAAAGTATATCGCTAAAAAAACTAAAACTTGTTTAATTTTATTTTGAAATTCTGATTTTATGAAACGTTTGTCTCTATTGATTTTCTCTGTTGTTGCAATCTTCGCCGTATCATGCAGCCACCACAAAAAAGTGCAGTTGCCTGTTAAGACTGTTGAAGCACCAAAAGTGGTAGAGCCTGCAATAGATACAAATACTTATGTTCCTTTTACAAGGGATCTCTACAACAGATTGAAAGCTTACAATATTGATATTAAAAAGGTACAATTCTTTATTGACCAGCAGGTAGTGCTGAACAGGTATATCGATGTAAATAAGGCCGAAATAAAATCAGGCGTTGTAAAATTCGAAAACGGAAGATATACGAACGAAATTGTTATTCCTGCACTTACGCCATGCGTAGTTGATTCGGTTGACTATGACGGATTCAGGGTTAGTTTTGAAAGAGGAAGCATGAATAGTTTTAAGTTCATCAATAATAAATATTCCCCCGACTTTTTTGTTTTCACAGGTACCAACTGGAAAGAAGGCACTGCAGAAGTTTATTACGATAAGCAGGTATATCGAGTTAGTTGTGTAAACTGTTCGAGTGTCTCTGAGGTGAAACTGATGGTAAAACAAAGTGATATGGATAAAAGTGAGAAGAAGACAAAAGTATTACAGGGTCGGAAAGTTGATTTTCTTAACTAACTGTAATTTCTTTATTGGAATTGAGAAAAGCTCAATTCCAAAGATTATTCTTCCCCTACATTGTGTTTCATTTTATGGATTTGAATTCTTGTACCCAGCACAAACACTTTCATTCCTTCAGAGATAATGGTCTCTTCAGGTGGGTTAATTAAGAATTTTCCGTTTTTGTGTTTTACGCCAATGCAATTAACACCTGTTTTTTTCCAGTCCATGATATCTTTTAAAGATCCATCCCTTATTTCGGGTGGCAGTTTATCATAACCGATACTTTCAATATTAATGCTCTCACCCTCATCTCCCGATAAATGATCAATGAACTCTACCACATCCGGTTTTGAAACAAGGGTAGCCATATGTGTACCGCCGATCTTATCGGGCATGATCACATTATCGGCTCCTGCTTTTTTTAATTTAGCAACGGCACTTGCCTGTGTGGCACGGCTGATGATCTGAATCTCAGGATTCAAGGTACGTGCAGACAATACCACAAAAACATTATCTGCATCAGTTGGCAAAGCACAGATTAAACTTTTAGCTTTCTCAATACCGGCTTTTTTCAATATTTCGTCATTGGTGGCATCTCCTTTTAAATACAGAAGATGGGGATCTTCGAGTAAAAAATCATCAATATTCTTTTCTCGATAATCGATCGCAACAAAATCTACCCGATGCGCTGTCAATGTTTTGGCGGCCTGTTGTCCGTTACGGCCAAAACCGCAGATGATTACATGGCCGCTGAGATGATTGAGTGATGACATAAGTTTTCTGTTTTTAAAATACAATTGCATTTCACCACTGGCAACATATCTGGTCAATCTTGCCAATGCATAAGCAAATGTGGCAAAGGAAGTAATGATGAAAAAGATATTGAATATTCTTCCACTATGTGTTAAAGGCTTCACTTCACCATAGCCGATGGTGGTGATGGTGATGACTGTCATGTATAATGCATCGAAGAAACTGTATCCTTCTACGGTCATGAATCCTATGATTCCGAACATGGTGATGACCAGAATTACAAGAAACCAAAAGATTAATGGTGGCAATCGTTTCACTGAAAATATTTTGATGAAAGAAATCGCTTCTCTAACAAAATTAGTGTAGAGGAGGCTTAATTCGAATGATTATTGGCATCTATCAGTTACTTTCGCAAAAATAATTTTATGGGTATCTCAGATAAATTAGCGCAAATGAAAAACGAAAAAGCAGCAGAAAATTTAAAAGCCGGACAAGACTTTCTGGCCACTAATAAAACAAAAGAGGGTGTAA
>CAIMKO010000161.1 GCA_903841915.1 uncultured Chitinophagaceae bacterium
TGACTGGAGTTCAGACGTGTGCTCTTCCGATCTAAAAAGGCCAGTGTGTTCTATAATATTCGGATTTTTCCAGGTCGATCTCTATCACTTCGGTTTGTTCCTGATCGTGTGATGCTTTGAATAATAATGAACCGAAAGGATTGGATACAAATGATCCGCCCCAGAATTTCATTCCTGCTTCTTCGCCCACACGGTTAACGGAAACCACATGGACTCCATTGGCAACTGCATGAGAACGTTGAATGGTTTGCCATGCATTGTATTGTTCTGTGTTGGTAGCTTCATCCTGCGTTTTAGCCCAGCCGATGGCAGTTGGGAAAAATAATATATCTGCACCCATCAAAGAAGTGATACGAGCTGCTTCCGGATACCATTGATCCCAGCAGATCAACACTCCCAGCTTAGCATATTTTGTTTCAAAAACCTTATAGCCCAGGTCTCCGGGAGTAAAGTAAAATTTTTCGTAAAAACCGGGATCATCGGGGATATGCATTTTCCGGTACTTGCCTAAATATGTTCCATCAGCATCAATCACGGCTGTTGTATTGTGGTACAAACCCTGCGAGCGTTTTTCAAAAAGGGATGCAATGATCACCACATTCTTTTCTTTAGCCACTTTACTAAGGACATCGGTAGAAGGTCCGGGTATGACTTCTGCCAATAAAAAATTATCATGATCCTCAATATCGCAGAAGTACAAAGAAGTAAAGAGTTCCTGCAGACAAATGATCTGCGCGCCTTTGGCAGCAGCTTCACTTATTTTGTCGATGGTCTTTGATAAGTTGCTGTTTTTATCTTGAACGCAACTCATTTGAACGAGACCGATATTCACTTTTGACATGATAAAAAATTTTCGTCGCAAAAATAATGTTTAGTATTTCTACCAGGTATGAATTGACTAAGTTTATTATCTAGTCTATATCAGGTAGCACAAAAAAAATCCCGCAACGAATTGCGGGATTGAGTTTTTTAATTGGATTGCGTGATTAATACCTGTTGTATCCACCGCCGCTGCCGCCGCTGTTGCCACCACGATCACGGTTGTATCCGCCACCGCTGCCGCCATTGCTACGACCGCCACCGCCTCCGTAACCGCCACGGCTACCACCGCCGCCGCCGCCGCCAAAGCTGCGTTTCTTAAATCCACCGCCGCCGCCGCCTTCTCTTCTTTCACCTTCAGGGCGAGGAGTAGACTCGTTTACAACGATCTTACGACCTTGAATGTCTGTGTCATGTAATGCACTGATTGCAGTACGTGCAGCTTCATCATCAGCCATTTCAACAAAACCAAAACCTTTGCTACGGTTATTGTTGAATTTGTCAGTAACAATCTTAGCAGAAGTTACTTCGCCATAAGGAGCAAATAATTCTTGCAGGTCTTCACTGGTCATGTTCCAGTTTAAATTTCCAACGTAAATGTTCATGTCTTTGTTTGATTAAATAAATAATAACCAATGATCAAAACAGTAACCAAAAACCCTGAAGCATTTACGTGAAAACCTTCTAGAGATATGGAAGAACTGGTCATTGGACTTACGAAGATAGTTTTTTTATTGATTTTCCAAATTTTTTTATTATATCGCAAAATCCCGCAAAACCAGTGTCGGCAAATACTGCAGAAAGTTTATCAACTCAGCTAAGGGCAAAAAAAAGCCTGCAACAAAATGCTGCAGGCCTTAAATATGGTCGAGAAAATGGAATTACTCTGCTACCACTTCAAATTCGATCTCGGTACTATTACCGTTTCCGAAGTCAATGGTTGCTTTATAAATACCCAATTCCTTCACTTCGTCAGTGATATTAATTCTTCTGCGGTCAATTTCGTAGCCTTTCTGGTCACGGATAGCACGTGTGATCTGTAAAGAAGTAACACTACCGAAGATCTTTCCGCTGGTGCCTGTTTTAGCAGCGATCTTCACCGGTGATGATTTCAACACTTCGATCACTTTATTGATCTCGGCTAACATTGAAGCTTCTTTCTTAGCTTTTACCTTGAGCTTTTCTTCTAATTGTTTCAGGTTAGAAGGACTTGCTTCAATGGCCAATTTTCCAGGAATTAAAAAGTTACGTGCGTAGCCGTTCTTTACATTCACTAATTCGTTGCTTCCACCCAGATGATCTACATCCTTGATTAAAATTACTTGCATGATTATTTGGTTTAGTTCCCAAGAGCCCAGTTGCTTGAACTGTCTCCCGACATGTATCGGGATTAGGGAAGGTTACTAATTAAAATTCTATTTCAATAAATCGGTTACGTATGGTAATAAAGCCATTTGACGGGCTTTTTTAACAGCGTCACTTACTTTACGCTGATATTTTAAAGAGTTTCCGCTTAAACGGCGAGGCAACATTTTGCCTTGTTCGTTAATGAATTTCTTTAAAAAATCAATGTCTTTATAGTCAACGTATTTAATGCCATATTTCTTAAAGCGGCAGAATTTTTTCTTAGGCTTTTCCTGTTTGATGGCGGTCAGGTATTTGATTTCATTCTTTGCCATGGTTATGCCTCCGCTTTTTGAGTTATTTTAAATCCGCCATTTCTTTTGGTGTAGTTGTACTCGACGGCGTATTTATCGAGTTTGGTAACCATGTGACGCATTACACTTTCGTCACGCAATAACTGGATCTTCAATTTTTCATTGAAATCAGCA
>CAIMKO010000162.1 GCA_903841915.1 uncultured Chitinophagaceae bacterium
AATTAGTGAAATAAAGAATTCTAATCGATTAGACTTTAGTATTGACGAAATAACTGATATTAAAAATGAATTGAATCAAGCTAAAGATTTGCCATTAGAAAAAATGAATGAAATTTTTAATAGATGGAATAATGTAGTAGAAAACAAGTGGAGATTACTAAAAGTAACCGAAAATATCAATCATAAAAATAAACTTGAATCAGAAAAAAAGCAAAAAGAGAATAATCGTAATGAATTAATACGACTTAAAGAGAAATTAACGAAAAGATATGATTATTCAATAATACGATTTTTTATGAATATTTTTCTGTCTATTGCTTTGTTTATTTTTTTATGGATTAAAATAGATTTTAAAACTAGTTTCATAATTATAGTATTATACAATATTGGCTTTGCCTTTTGGTCAAAAAATAAAACAAATACCTTAGAAAAGAGTATAAAAGAGTTAGAAGAGAAACTGAAATAATTCTGATAGTTGTAAATCTAATTAAGGATTTAAATAAAACACTGAAAACCAGGCGAATAGCTTGGTTTTTTGCTTTAAATAGGTTAGTTTTGTTGTAAATTTAGTCTTATATTTGAAATCAAACACTATGCGAGTAAAATATCAACGGACTTCATCGGCAGCCCAACACGGCAAACGCTTTGAAAAAGATACCAACCAATACGACCTTGTATTATTTGACCAAGGCATCAGCGGCACAACCCAATTTAAATCCAGAACACAAGCGAAGAAGATAATTGAACTGGTGGAACAGTCTAAGCTGAAAGAACTGGTTGTTGAAGAATTGCGTGATATTGGTCGTAATATGGTTGATACCATTAATACCCTTGACTGGCTTGATAAGAATGAGGTTAATGTCGTTATCCGCAGCATGGGAAACCTTTGCAGCAGGGTTAATGGTAAGCGCAATGAAATCTGGGGATTAATTTCCAGTGTAATGAGCAGCCTATATGCTATGGAATTAGAGAATTTACGAATTCGGACGGAAATGGGGCGTAAGGTATATCTGATGTCTGGCGGTAAACTTGGTCGTGAGCGTGGAACAAATGAATCCGTTAAAGACTTCATGAATAAGCCCAAGTCCAAAGAAATTATATCCCTTTTGAATAAGGGAAAAACGGTACGGGATATTTCTGGTCGTCTCGGTGTTTCTTTAAACTTAGTGGTTAAAGTTAGGAAGCATATTAAAGTTGCCGCATAATTTCCAGTCATCTGGTTAAATTAATCCGTTTTCATCACCTTGGCGGATTCGCTTAATCTGTTACCGAGTATATCCCAGTCCTCCGATACCAACCCTTTTTTAGCCATGTAGAACAGCCCTGCCTTGTATTTGTTATACAAACTTGAATCAGCCCTGTCATATTCAAAATACAGGCTTATTTCGTCTGTAATAGCCTCAATAAGCGTTTTGTTGGATATGTATATGGCGAAGTGGTTGTGATACCCATTCCTGTTGGCAAAAGGTTCGGTGGTGAAGAATAAGCGTATTTCGGTGCGGTCTCCGTAATGTTCAATTAATTTATCATAAAGACCATGCATCATCCGAAAGCATGATTTTTTATTTCTTTCAGCCTTATACGCTATGGTAAAGAAAAATGACCAGTCCATATACCATAGTTTCATTTGCAGCGAATCCTTATCCATTAAACAATCTGTCTCGTCCTAAATAAACCTTACATTTTTTAAATTAAATCCTGATATTTCCTTAC
>CAIMKO010000163.1 GCA_903841915.1 uncultured Chitinophagaceae bacterium
TCTCGCTGCAGAAATCGGTATCTACTGTACACCAGATACTCGTATATCTTCCACCCATGAAATTGCTCATTCCAGAAATGCACAAAGGCATCCGAGAAGGGCTTGAATATCCATACAACTTGCTTGTATCTTCATACCCCATCCGTTATTTTTGAAAGTGTTTTTCTGCATATGAATTCTACTAGCACCTTCCATATAAATGCCGCTCGTATTTTTTTCAAAAAAATTGCCTTCAATATAACTGTCGGAAATTTCTTTCAATAAGATACCATAGGCCGCATCTCCCCAATTTTCTTTAAAATAATTATTGAACATTTTTACACCATGTGAATACATCACAGAAACACCTGAACCATTGTTTTCGAAACTATTGCTGATATAAGCATCATCACTGGAGAACATGAAATGCAATCCGTAGCGGATATTTTTAAAAGATACATTTCGCCAGATAACAGAATGTGTTACAAATTCAAAATAGATCCCGTCTCTGTGGCCGCTGATCGTATTGGCAATAATCTGCAAACTATCACTCTTCCAGCAATGAATGCCATTGCCGCTTTGTTGTTCTTCTGAATTATGTGCTGAGATCTGATTGTTTTTTATGAAACAATTTTTTACGTTCTGTAAGTAAATACCGAAAAAAGTATCATCCAGTATATTATTTTGGATAACCACATCTCTGCGATTATAAATTTTAATGCCGGCAATGTCCACAATACTGGAAACACCGCTGTGTATGATCTTAAATCCATCCACAACAACTGCATCCGCTTTTATAGAAATGATCTCATACTTTTTTTCGCCATCTAATACAGGATGATCAATTCCCTTTAAAACGATCCTTTTATTGATCACTAAGTTCTTTTCGAAATACAAACCTGCATCTACCAAAACAGTATCGCCAACGGTGGATACTGCTATCGCAGAGGTAATTGATTTGTATGATTGATTCTTACCAACGCGAATTGTCTTAGCAAAACAATTGCTGTAACATAGCGCAAACAAGAATATCATCAAAACATATCTCATTGGTTCAACTCTCTCCAGGTTATACTTTTGCCGGAATATTGCTGCATTAATTTTTTCATACTGTCTTCATTTGCAAAAGCCGCAATATTGCCATTCATAGGGCTTCTGAATAATTCGCTATGCAAAATGAATGCCTGATCTGCTTTTACAAAAGCATGCTCATTGCTGAAATCAATAAAGTATACATCTGCTATTTCCTTTTGTTCTATCATTTTTGAATGGAGGAATGACAATAAACAATGCGTATCATCAAACTTATAGGCCTTACCTTTTTTTGTAACTATTTCCGCGCCAAATCGATTATCGCTGATCGTCATTTTACAAAAATCACAACTGTCCTTTCCCATATTAATGGGCTTAGGTTCGGTCTTGCAACTGCTTAAAAAAAGCAAAGAAATGATCGGGACCATCAATTTTACCGTATCAGCACTGAGCTTCATTTTTTTTACACTCCTCAGTTCGATGATCAGCAACAATAGAAGTAAAACGCCCACCAATACAAAGATCCATCCGCCTATATCAGGCATTGAGTAAGCACCAAAATTGAGTAATTGTTTATAGCCTATTAAAGGGGGCTGGTAAGACATACCCGGAACTTTAATGGCAGCTTCCGGATTCAGATCATGCCCATAATTATATTCCCATCGCCAAAAATCAACCATCGCCAACACACCAAAACTTACAAAAAGCATGAAA
>CAIMKO010000164.1 GCA_903841915.1 uncultured Chitinophagaceae bacterium
CGGTTGTATGTTGGTGACAGCATTATCCCAGCGATAATTCTGCAATATTGTAATGCTCACTTGTTGTTGGGGATTATATAAACTCAAACTACCGGCATCGACACTCAACTGAACTTTCTGGTGCGAATGATACAATTGATTATTGAAAGTTTGAAGCACTTGAGCAGCCAGTTGCACTTTACTGTTAAGCACATAAAATCTTTTTGTGAACGCAATCTTTGAAGTGTCGGCATCCAGATAAACCCGCAGCAAATAATTGCCGCTTTTTGTGGGCATATAATTTCTGTCGGGCAGCAATGTTTGATAATGTACATATTTTGTTACGGCAATAGAAGAAATCCTGTATTCGGTCAACCGTTCATTTTGATAACCATGTATATAATCGAAGGGGCTTAGATCGGAAGTCGACCAGTCTGCATTGCACAATTCAAATGTGTAATAATAATTTTTGGCATAGCCGTCCAGATCATCAAAATGAAGCTCCAACTGATCGGTAGAATTTAAATTAATGACCGGTAAACTTTGCTGATTATTTTGTTGATACAATTGAACGGTCTTGATATTAGGCATATACACAACATCGGGTAACCGCTGTGCAGTGGCGGCAAAACAGATCAACAGTAAAAAGAAGCAAATTCCTTTCATAGTACAAGTATAGGAAGAATAGGAACACGAACCTGCCTGCCGGCTGGTTACACTGATGAAACAGATCAGCACTGAAATAAAATCTGTTTTCATCCGTCTACTCCGTGTCATCTGTGTTCCATTAACTTTTGTTCCATTGAACACTTGCTTGTAGATTTGATGATCTTAAAATGATCCGCACTTGAATTTTGCTTTTGATATTGCCAAACGCATCGCTTTTAACAAACAGAGATCTTTTTCAAGATTCATCATCCGTTTGTCAACTGCCGCAACTGCATTGAGTGTGATGGCTATGATTATTACCCTGTCTTTTGTGAACGGATTTCAACAGACCATCTCTCAAAAAGTTTTCAGTTTTTGGGGTCATATCCGCGTACAACATTTTGAAGCAGGCAAAGCTTTGGTGGCAGAAGAATCGCCCATTACAAAAAACGATTCGGTGCAACAGATCATTCAGCAGCAAAAAGGGGTGCAACGAGTTGCCATATTTGCAACCAAGAGTGCCGTGCTAGAGAAAAAGAAAGAAATTGAAGGTGTTTTATTCAAAGGCATTGATGCGCATTACGACAGTACACAATTGCATCAGTTCATCAAACAAGGAAGATGGCTCCGATTTGATGATAGCTTATACAGTAAAGAAATTTTGATCTCTGTTCCTATCGCCAATGAATTGCAATTAAAAATAAATGATACACTGAATATCTATTTTATTTCATCCAGCGGCAATAACAGCAGAAGAAAATTATTAGTGGCAGGTATATTTAAAACAGGTATAGAAGAATACGATAAGTTATTTGCCATTGGTGATATTCGCTTAATTCAACGGATTAACGACTGGCAGCCCGATCAGATTGGCGGTTACGAAGTTTTTGTGAATGATTACAAACAAATGGACAGTATCAACTATCAACTTGCCGATAAACTTCCGAATGTCTGGGCAGGAAAAACCATTCAGGAAGTATATCCCAATATTTTTGACTGGCTCAATATCCAGGATGTTAACAGGAATGTGATCTTTGCGGTGATGGCCATTGTTGCCATCATTAATCTCATTACCTGCTTATTGATCCTGGTTTTGGAAAGAACAAGAATGATCGGCATTTTTAAAGCAGTGGGTGCAACAGACGGAACCATTCAAAAAATATTTTTATATCATGCATCACTCATTGCATTGGTGGGCATTGGTATTGGATTTGTCGCCGGTATCGGCATTTGTCTCTTGCAGCAGTATTTCGGTTTCATTAAATTAGACGAAGCCAATTATTATGTAGCCGTTGCTCCTATTCAGATCATTTGGTGGCAGGTCATTTTAATTTGTGTGGTAACTGCAGTGGTTTGTTTTATTTCACTCATCATTCCAACATTGCTGGTACGAAAAATAAAACCTGTAAAAGCGATAGAGTTCAGATAGCTTTTTGTTGACTGGTCTTCCTGTCTTATTGGTTCAATTCTTACAATCAAATGAATCCATTTGATCCTACCAAATCCCCGTTCAGACCAGATGCGATAAAATAATCCCCGCAGCCACAGCAGCATTCAATGATTCAGCCCCTCCTTTTTTTGGAATCGTGATCGGATTTGTAACAAACTGCATGATTTCTTTTCGGATTCCTTTTCCTTCATTGCCGAATAATAATAAACCTTCTTTCGGTTTTTGCAGTTCATAAATATTCTTACCATTTAATACAGCACCAAATACCGGAACACCGGCACCGGAAAGAAATGCATTCAGATCAACCTAAAAGACTTTTGTCCGTACAAAACTTCCCATCGTACTTTGGATCACTTTAGGATTATATAATTCAACAGTATCCTC
>CAIMKO010000165.1 GCA_903841915.1 uncultured Chitinophagaceae bacterium
CTCAGGAACTGCATTATCCTGCAGTAATGCGTGCCATTGTTGAAACAGGGTATAAAGGTTATGTAGCGCAGGAATTTGTGCCAACGTATAAAAACAAATTAGATTCATTGAAAGAAGCAATTTCTGTTTGTGATGTGTGATGAAAAGAAACGTGAATCGATAATCGTGAATCGCTAGTTTGTGGTTCTTCACTTGCGATTAACGACTTGCGACTTTCGTTGTTCAACAAAATTTCGAGCGTACACTTGTTCGACGCAACAGTCAATGAGCATAGAAAAAATGTTTGTAACAAAAAATAAACCTAACAAAAAACATGGCAGATCAAACCTATGACGCAATAGTGATCGGATCGGGCATCAGCGGCGGCTGGGCGGCAAAAGAACTTACCCAGAAAGGATTAAAAGTCATTATGCTGGAACGTGGCCGAAACATTGAGCATATAAAGGATTACGTAAACTCTATGAAAGAGGCCTGGGACTTTCCGCACCGAGGTGGAAGAACACAGGAAATGATCAATAATTACCCTGTTTTAAAAAGAGATTATCCTTTGCGGGAAAATAACCTCGATATGTGGGTGAAAGACTCTGAGTGTCCTTACACTGAGGTAAAACGGTTTGATTGGTTTCGCGGCTATCATGTGGGCGGCCGCTCCTTGACATGGGGTAGACAAAGCTATCGCTGGAGTGATATGTACTTTGAAGAAAATGCAAAGGATGGAATTGCTGTTGACTGGCCGGTTCGTTATAAAGATCTGGAACAATGGTATGACTATGTAGAAAAATTTGCAGGCATCAGCGGATCTAAAGAAGGATTGTCCCAATTACCGGATGGTCAATTTCTGCCGCCAATGGAAATGAATTGTGTTGAGAAAGATGTTGCCGCACGAATGAAAACAATGTATAAAGGATCGCGGCCAATGATCATTGGCAGAACGGCACATATTACGGCGCCTCATCCTGACAGGCTAATGTGTCAGTTCAGAAATAAATGTGTTTTGGGCTGCCCCTTTGGTGGCTATTTCAGCACACAATCCTCCACATTGCCTGCTGCCATGAAAACAGGAAATCTCACTGTTCGCCCCTGGAGTATTGTTACAAAGATCTTATACGATAAGGATTCTCAAAAAGCAACAGGTGTAGAAGTGTTGGATGCGGAAACCAACCAAACCTATGTCTATAAAGCAAAAATTATTTTCTTAAATGCATCCACATTAAACAGTGCATGGATATTGATGAACAGTGCAACTGATATTTGGCCTGATGGTTTGGGAAGCAGCAATGGAGAATTGGGACATAATTTAATGGACCATCATTTGAACGTACATGCCGATGGTATCATGGAAGGATATGAAGACAAATATGTTTTCGGTCGCCGCGCCAACGGAATTTATATCCCACGATATCGAAATTTCTTTGGCGACAAAAGAGATTATCTGCGGGGCTTTGGTTACCAAGGTGGTGCAAGCCGTCAGGGATGGAATCATGAAGTGTCGGAATACAGTATTGGTTCCGAATTCAAAGAAGCATTGACTGAACCGGGTGCATGGAGTATGGGGATTGGCGGATTTGGAGAAACATTGCCGTATCACGAAAATAAAGTGACTCTTGATAAAACCAAAAAAGATAAATGGGGTTTGAATGTACTTTCTTTTGATGCTGAATTAAAGGAGAACGAATTGAAGATGCGAAAAGACATGTTGAATGATGCTATTGAAATGCTGGAAGCTGTCGGCGTAAAAAATGTAAAAGGTACAGATACCAATCCATATCTCGGCCGTGGTATTCATGAAATGGGAACTGCAAGAATGGGCCATGATCCCAAGACATCTGTTTTAAATAAATGGAATCAGGTTTGGGATGCAAAGAATGTATTTGTAACTGACGGATCATTCATGACTTCTGCGGCTTGTCAGAATCCATCTTTAACTTATATGGCATTTACAGCACGTGCTGCTGATCATGCAGTGAGTGAACTAAAAAAAGGAAACTTGTAAAATAATAGACTAGTATGGAAAGAAGAGAACTCTTAAAAATGATAACACTCGCTACCGGTGGTGCATTGATCGGCGGCGAACTTTTGTTATCAGGATGCAAGATCAATGCAAAGCCTGAAGGAATTTTTAGTGCAGATGATATTGCTTTTTTAGATGAGATGGCCGAGACCATCATTCCCAAAACAAATACACCTGGGGCCAAAGACGCTGAAGTTGGTAAATTCATGACCATAATGGTCAATGATTGTTATGAAGCAAAAGATCAGAAAATATTTCATGATGGTTTGATAAAGCTGGAAGAAGCAAGTAAGAAAAAATTCAGTTCATCTTTCATGAAGATAACAGCAGAACAACGCAAAGAATTGCTGATTGAATTAGATAAAGAAGCAAAAGCCTATCAGAAATCAAAAAAAGAAACAGAGCCAAATCATTATTTTACCATGATGAAACAATTAACCCTTTTTGGATTCTTTACTTCTAAGCGTGGAGCTACAGAGGCTTTGCGTTATGTTGCCATTCCGGGAAAGTATGAAGGTTCTGTGCCGTATAAAAAAGGAGATAAAGCCTGGGCAACTTCCTAACATTTAAAATGCTTCGTCAAGGGATCGTTTATTTTTTATTCATAAAATCGATTATTATGTCAAACAGCAGAAGAGATTTTTTACGGCTCAGCGGATTATCCGCCTTGAGTTTAGCAATTCCCGGTAAGAATTTTTCATCGATGATAAATGATGAATTGTTTGGGAAACAAAAAATAAATAAGTTCGGTATTCAGTTGTGGACGGTTAAAGAAGATCTCTATGCAAATGCAAAAGACACATTGAAACAAATAGCTTCTTTCGGGTACAAACAAATTGAAAGTTTTGAAGGAAAACAAGGCATGTTCTGGGGAATGAAAAACACAGAATTCAAATCGTATATGGACGAACTTGGAATGAAGATCATTTCATCGCATTGCGAAACTAAAACAGATTTTGAGCGAAAAGCAGCAGAAGCAGCTGCGATCGGAATGAAGTATTTGATCTGTCCATATAAAGGGCCTCAGAAATCTATTGATGATTTCAAACGCTTCGCAGATGAGTTTAATAAGAATGGTGAAGTATGCAAGAAGAACGGAATTCGGTTTGCTTATCACAACCATGATTATTCATGGAAGCCGATGGATGGACAAATTCCGCAGGAAGTGATGATGAATAACACGGATAAAGATCTGGTGGATTTTGAAATGGACATCTATTGGGTTGTGGCGGCAGGAGTTGATCCGCAGATTTATTTCAAAAAATATCCGAATCGCTTCCGTTTATGCCATGTAAAAGATCTGGGCAAAACAGCAACAGGAAGTGAATCTGTTCATCTTGGAAAAGGAACGATCGATTTTCATTCTGTTTTAAAAACAGGCAAAGAAAACGGACTGGAATATTATATTATTGAACAGGAAGCATTCACCAATACAACAGCTTTAGAAAGTGCAAAAGTAGATGCTGCTTATTTGAAAGCATTTTAGAAAAGACTGACAGGCCAAATAAAAAAACGTCGGAAATTTTCTTCCGACGTTTTTTGTTTCAAACAATAAGATCATTTACCTAAAGTCCAACCTTCACGGTAATTCCTTTTTACAAACTGATTGGCCTCTTCAAAATTGGTGATCTTCATATTTGCACCATCCCATAACAATTTTATGTTTCTGCCGGGATAGTCAAATTCATTAGGTTTATTCATTTTTGGTTTTCTGATATCATAACTTCTGATGGCGAGATTACCCATTAAAACAATTTCCGTTAATGGTCCTGCCAGATCAAAATGCGAACTTAAATTTTTATGTGCAGCTGATCCGTGACCCGCAATACAAGCTTCTACCCAGGCTGCATAATGCCCTCTTTCACCACCCGGCACACGTGCCAATGTTTGTTTTACTTGTACATCGCGATTGCGTGAAAGTGGTAACAATCTTGGATTTGCACCATATGTATCTGCCAACATTTTTCCTTTGGTTCCAATGAATAAGATGGCATTACCACCGTCGCCGAACACTTCATTGGCTCCTAATTCTGCAGGCCTTTCCGGTTGAATGCCACCATCCATCCAATGTAATTTAATATCGTGTTCCTTCGCTTTAAATGTGAGTGTGATATGTGATGCCGTTGGACCGCTTTCAGGATAATAAGCTCTTGCCCAGGGTTGCGTATACCTTGTAGCTACGCTGCATTCAGCTTCGGTTGGATATCCCAATCCCAATACACGAAACGGTGCTTCAATAATATGACAACCCATATCTCCCAAAGCGCCTGTTCCGTAATCCCACCATCCACGCCAATTGAATGGTAATAGTCCATCAACATAATCTTTATAGGGAGCAGTGCCCAACCATAGATCCCAGTCTAATTGTGAAGGAATGGTTGGCGCTTTATCAGGCCATTTAACTCCTTGTGGCCAAACAGGACGATCGGTAAAACAATAAACAGTATGCACATCCCCGATGAGCCCAGCATCAAACCATTCTCGTAATTGACGAACACCATCACCTGATGATCCCTGATTGCCCATTTGTGTAACCACTTTGTATTTGCGTGCAGCTTCGGTCATCATTCTGGCTTCATAAATATCATGTGCTATTGGTTTTTGCACATATACATGTTTGCCCAATTGCATGGCGGCCATGGCTTGTGCAGCATGCATATGATCGGGCGTTGATACAGAAACGGCATCAATATTTTTATGCTCTTTATCCAGCATCTCCCGATAATCTTTATAGTATTTCGCATCGGGGAAACGCTTGCGACTGGTAATGCTTTGTCTGTCATCTACATCACAAAGCGCAATAATATTTGCTTTTCCGCTTTCAAAAAAGCTTTGCAGATCACCTGCTCCCTTGCCTCCTGCACCAATGCCGGCGATCGTTAACTTATCGCTCGGGGCAATAAAACCACGCCCTAAAACATGGCGTGGAATGATATAAAAACCTGTTGCTGCAATGGCAGCGTTGCGGATAAAATTTCTGCGTGAACTGTACTGCGATGATTCTTTTTGTTGATTTTTTTTCATGCCGATCGTTAGTTATTTATGGAGGAATGAATATAAAGATTTAAGCAGAAATACAGATAGGAATTATTTAGATAAGCAATACCACGAACTAAGCATTAGGATAAAGCGAAACAAACACTGTCAAGCCTATGCTTAAGCAAGACCTAAGTAGTTACTCAAGTAGTATAGGGCTTGTTAGGGTTTGAACAATCATCATATAGTGGGATAAAAAATAAGCTGAATTAAGGAAAACCGCTCCGCACTTTTCTGTCCAAGGGAAAAATTTTCCATTTTATGGAAATTCAGAGAGTCCATAAAGATTTTAGAGTACTTATAATCAATGTATTATGGCTATGGTATGTGCTTTGAATAATCTATGCCGTAAACGGTTCAAATTCCAAAACAGATAAAAAATTGGAATTGATCTGAATTTTTAAAACCAATAAAATATCCTTATGCTAAACAAATTAAAATTTGCAGCAGCTATTTCCGCAGTATCAGTGGCATTGGCCATTACTTCACCATTGACCGGCATGTTCGGTAAACATTACAGAAATGTTCAGGATTTTACCTGTTGTAAGAACAATCAGTTGGTCATTCATCATTATTATACTACCCGGGCGTTTTGGGTCGATCTGAATCAAGGCTACGAAATGGAGCCCATAGGTAAACCTTCACCGGGATGTAATGTTTCATGTGATGAATAAAGCCCTTTTTTTATAAAACAGCAGCCTGATTTTCGGTATCGGAAACTTAACGAAACTAGTTAAACGAGTGCCGCAATATTTATTACCTTGTTCCGTATAAAGGACAGCAATATTTTTTGTTGATTCTAATGTCATACGAAAAAAAGGATTATGCCAAATGTTGAGCTTCTGTTGTTGCAAAATATGCGCGGCCATTTTGAAACAGGAATTACAAAACCTTACAGTTTTAGAAAAAGACAATTACAATTATTAAAGCAGGCGGTACTAAAATATGAAAAAGAGATCAGTGCCGCTTTATATGCCGATCTGAAGAAAAGTGCCGAGGAAGCATATAGCACTGAGATCGGTTTAGTACTGAGTGAGTTGAATCTTGCCATCAGAAAACTGCCTAATTGGATGGCCCCTAAATATGTAAGTACTGATTTGGCAAACCTTCCTTCTTCCAGTAAGATCTATCGAGATCCATTAGGAGTGGTTTTGATCATTAGCCCATGGAATTATCCTTTTCAGCTATTGATAAATCCGCTGATTGCTGCCATCGCAGGAGGTAATGTTGCAGTGATCAAACCAAGCGAATTTGCAGTAGCTACTTCTGCCATCATAGAAAAAATAATAACAGAGATATTTCCTTCCGAATATGTTCATGTAGTGCAAGGCGATGGTGCTACCGTCGTTCCTGTCATGATGCAAGCATTTCGTTTCGACCATGTTTTTTATACCGGCAGTATTCCTGTTGGAAAAGCCATCTACAAAATGGCCGCTGAGAATTTAGTACCTGTTACGCTGGAATTAGGCGGCAAAAGCCCCTGCATTGTGGAGGCAGATGCAAACTTAACAACTGCTGCAAAAAGGATCGTGCTCGGAAAATTCATCAATGTGGGGCAAACCTGTATTGCTCCCGATTATATTCTGGTGCAACGATCTGTAAAGGATGAACTGATCCGGAAACTGAAATCATCCATCGAAAAATTTTATACAACCGATGCATCTGTAAGCTATGATTACGGAAAGATCATCAATGAAAAAAGATTTGATAAGTTGGTTAGTTATTTGAAAGAAGGAAATATTCTGTATGGCGGCACTCATGATAAAAGCAAACTTTTTATTGCACCAACATTACTGGACGAAGTTTCTTTAGACAGCACATTAATGAAAGAAGAGATATTTGGTCCCCTATTGCCTATCATAACTTACACAACTACCGAAGAAGCTTTACAGATCATCAAACAAAATGAAAACCCGCTGGCGTTTTATTTATTTACTTCCAATAAAAAAACGGAAGAACAATTTATAAGTTCTGTTCCGTTTGGTGGTGGTTGTATCAACAATGCCGACTGGCATTTTACCAATCACAACTTACCTTTCGGAGGCGTTGGAAACAGTGGCATGGGTGCCTATCACGGCAAATTCGGTTTCGATACATTCACCAGACTGAAGGGAGTTTTAAAGACGCCCAACTGGTTTGACCCCTTCATTAAATATCCATCTTTCAAAGGCCGGTTGAAATTATTTAAGTGGATATTCAGATAAGCATGAAAAAAATCATCATAATCACAACAGTTTTGCTGTTTGCATTGTTCTTAGTCAAACAAAAAGATATGACATTCAGACAATCGGTCTTAAAAGCCATTTATCCGGTGGTGATGTTTTTCGGGAAGATATTTCCATCAAGTCATGCTGCTTTGAAGAATGACAAATTCATACAAGCTTCAGTTTCATTCTATCAATTACAAGCAATTGCCAATAATGGCGATACGATCAATTTTGAACAATTTAGGGGGAAGAAAGTATTGATCGTTAATACGGCAAGCGATTGCGGGTTTACTGCACAGTATGATGAACTGGAAAAACTGTATCAGCAAAACAAAGAGAACTTGGTGATACTTGGTTTCCCGGCCAATGATTTTAAGGAGCAGGAAAAAAAGAAAGATGATGAGATCGCTTCATTTTGCAAGATCAATTTTGGTGTCAGTTTTCAACTGATGAAGAAAAGTCATGTTGTTCGTGGCGATGCTCAAAATGCTGTATTCAAATGGTTAAGCAATTCAACCGAAAATGGATGGTGTGATCAAGCACCGGTTTGGAATTTTTCTAAATATGTAATTAACGAGAAAGGGGTACTGACCAACTTTTTTGCACAAACAGTTTCTCCATTGGATAAAAAAGTGATGGCAGCAATAAAATAAAACGCTGACCTATTCGTCTACCCTATAACATTCAAACCAATAAAATGAAAACAGCCTTAATCACAGGTGCGTCAAGCGGGATCGGGGAAGAGTTTGCAAAATTGTTTGCAAAAGATAAGATCAATCTTGTCTTGGTTGCCAGAAGCGAAAATAAATTAAAGAGTATGGCAACTCAATTACGGGAAGAATTTGGTGTAGAAGTAAAAGTGATCGCAAAGGATCTTAGTGTATTGCATCAAGTGGAAGAAGTATATACCGAATTGCAGCAACAAAATAGTACAATTGATTATTTGGTAAATAATGCAGGTTTTGGCGATTATAATTTATTTGCGGAAAGTGATTGGAAGAAGCAGGAAGAAATGATCAATGTAAACATCATGGCATTAACCAAACTCACGCATTTATTCTTGCCTGCAATGCTGAAAAATAAATTCGGAAAAGTGCTGAATGTGGCCTCCACTGCTGCATTTCAGCCGGGGCCAACCATGAGTGTGTATTATGCAAGCAAAGCATTTGTACTGCATTTTAGTGAAGCGATCTCTAACGAACTGGAAGGGACAGGCGTTACTGTTACAGCATTATGTCCGGGAGCATTTGAAAGCGGTTTCCAAAAAGCAGCTGCATTGGAAGAAAGCAGATTGGTAAAAGGAAGAAAATTGCCCACTTCAAAAGAGATCGCGGCATTCGGATATAAACATTTAATGAAAGGAACAAGGGTTTGTATTCCCGGAGTAATGAATTACATGATGGCTAATTCTGTTCGATTTGCACCGAGAAGCTGGGTTTTGAAAATTGCAAGAATGATTCAGGATAAAGCTGATTAAAATAGTAGTACCATGCAAAATTTTTTTATTGAAACAGACCGCGTTGTTTTATTAAATAGATTAGACGCACTCACACCTGCCTCAGAAAGAAAATGGGGAACAATGAATGTTGATGAAATGTTGTTGCATTTGAGGATGCAAATAGAATTGGCATTGGGAATTCAAGTTCCTGAAAAAAGACCAAGTTCTTATTTATCATTACCATTATTTAGATGGGTTGCATTATATGGACTAGCATGGCCCAAAGGATCCCCAACTGCGCCCGAAATGGATATCAAAAAGAGAGCAATTACGACGTCAGGTTTTGATAGTGAGAAACAGCTGTTATTAAAGCGGTTACATGAAATACAACAGCATCAAAGCTTTCAGCCTCATCCCTTATTTGGAAAAATGAATAAAAACTTATGGGGAAGATTGATCTGGAAGCATATTGACCATCATCTCAGGCAATTTGGAATTTGATCTTGTTATTCATGGATCATGAAAAATAAAAAAGCCATCATTATAAATGATGGCTTTTTTATTTCTATCCCAAAATCTATTTCTTTAAGTTTTGTTTTTTACTGCTGACAAAACTTATTTTACCATTTGCGATCTTGTTGTCATCCTCATAAAAAGCAGAGTCTACTTTACCTGTTTTATAAGTATCGGTTTGTTTGTACCAAACACCTACCCAGTCTTCATTTTTATCGCTGCTATGTAAATTTGTCCAGGCTACTACTTCAATTTTAGAACTGCTCAAACTGTCTCTGAATTTTTGCCAATAATGAAGAATGCTGTCCCTTCCCAATACTAATTTTGAGCCATCCGAATAGTTCATGGCAACAGTATCGGCAAAATAGGCTGTTCCATTGCTTAATTTGTTGTCTTCCCAATCTTTATAAGATTGCAACACGGCAACTGCATTTTTACTATTCTCCGAACAGGTAAATGCAGATGAATAACTGGCTTTGTAAGGGTACACTGTGGTGTCGGCAGCGACTGTTGTTGCAGCAGGTTTATTGCCGCTGGTACAGGCTGATACTGCGATTGCGAGAACGCAAAACGTAAATAATCTTTTCATAACAATTGTTAGGTTTAAGAATGAGAAATATGATGAGTTTAGAAAAATACAACAGGAATCCCACAAATGCAAGCAATTGGATTAATTAAATCGAAACTAAAATTGATGGGAGCTGGTTTCTACAGAGGGCAGTTCTCGTGATAGTTGATCAATTCAATAGGTGTTCTGGCTATTTCCAATCCCGCATATTTGGTTTCAATTTCACTTAGTGTTTCTTCGATCTCTTCAATGGTCTTTAGCTGAACCAGTTTATTGCGGTATTGTTTTATATCGGGAAATCCCTTTAGATAATTGGCATAATGACTGCGCATTTCTAAAATACCCAGCATGCCTTTTTTCCATTCGATGCTTTTATACAAATGTTTTTTGATGACCGCTACTCTTTGGTGAATATCAGGTGCTGTAGGCATTTGACCATGCTGAAGAAAATATTTGATCTCAGAAAAGATCCAGGGATAGCCAATGGCAGCCCTTCCGATCATGATACCATCCACGCCATAACGGTTTTTATATTCCAAAGCCTTTTGCGGTGAATCAATATCGCCGTTACCAAAAATAGGAATGTTGATACGCGGGTTATTTTTCACTTTAGCGATCAATGTCCAGTCGGCTTCCCCTTTATACATCTGCGAACGTGTTCGCCCGTGAATACTTAATGCTTTAATGCCAACATCCTGCAAACGTTCCGCAACTTCTTCAATGTTCTTTGTGTTGTCATCCCATCCCAACCTTGTTTTTACAGTTACGGGCAAACTGGTGGAACGAACAACAGCTTCGGTCAATCTCACCATCATGTCAATGTCTTTCAATACTCCGGCACCGGCACCTTTGGTCACCACTTTTTTTACAGGGCATCCGAAATTGATATCAACGAGATCGGGTTCTACCACTGAAACAATTTTTGCGCTCAATGCCATGGCTTCTTCATCACCGCCAAAGATCTGAATTCCAACCGGCCGCTCATACTCGAAAATGTCTAATTTCTGACGGCTCTTGATGGCATCACGGATCAACCCTTCACTGGAAATAAATTCAGTGAACATGAGGTCAGCCCCATTTTCTTTACACACGGCACGAAAGGGAGGATCACTCACATCTTCCATGGGTGCAAGTAATAAAGGGAAATCAGGAAGTTCTATGTTGCCTATTTTTACCATTCATCAAATCCATTATCTTTCCAATCAGGAAAGAGTTGCAAATTTACATTCTATTCTTTAAGTAAACTTTTTTATGCATTTAGAAGAATCTCCGGAAGAAATAATTAAACAATACGTTGCTGGCGATGAAATGCCCACAGTATCAATAAAAAATAATAAACCTGCCGTCAGTTATTTTGGTCAGTTTGGAATTTTGATCGGAATGATCGGTGCCGGTATTATTGTGGGAGGTCTTTTATCAGTACTAGTTTGGATGATGATGACGGGCTCTTTTCCTGCAAACATTGAAAAAGACCTGCTCAATCCTGCTTTTGGAAATGCGGCAAAACTGATGCAATTGGTAGCTTCATTCGGAATGTTTTTTCTGCCTGCATTTTTTTATGCGATGCTGGTCAATAAAAAACCATTGACACATTTAGGGTTTCGATCATTGGTGAGTAAGAAACAATTATTGTTTGTGGTGATCATTGTTTTGGTTGGTTTGTTTTTAAGCGGTGCATTGGGAGAACTCAATGAAATGATACCTATTTCAAAAAAATGGGCATTGAAGTTTCATAAATGGGAAGATGAATATTCCGATCAGATCATGGCAATGGCGAATATGAAAACATTTTGGGATTATCTTTTTACACTGACCGTAATTGCATTGGCACCGGCCATATTTGAAGAAGTTTTATTCAGGGGAGGTTTTCAACAACTATTCATCAAATGGTTTGGCAATGTCTGGATCGGCATCATTGTTACCAGTATTTTATTCAGCGCAGTGCATGTAAGCTATTATGGTTTTTTACCGAGAGCCGCATTGGGCATTATTTTAGGACTTTTATTCTATTACAGTAAAAACATCTGGTTGAATATTTTAGCACACTTTTTAAATAATGGAATTGCCGTTACACAATTGTATGCGATGAGCAAAAACGGTAAAATACCAAAAGAAGCTTTGGAGGATAATATGCCTTTTTTCTCCGGCAGTCTTTCTGTTTTGCCAACAATATTATTGGTAGCTGCAGGAATATTTGCCTTAATTCCATTAATGCGGGCATTTAAGAAAGAAAGTGATAGAATAGGTGCTAATACAATTGATAATACATATACAGCAAGCGATAATCCTTTCGAAAATGAAACAGTGGCATCTTCTATTTAAAACACGAGAATATACCGAAGCAAGTATCATACAGGGAATGCTCGAAGAGAATGAGATACCTGTGCAAGTGCTGAATAAATTAGACAGCAGCTATCTTAACTTCGGCGATATAGAAATATATGTACCCGCTCATTTCAAAGAATTGGCCAATGATCTGCTGCAAAAAGCTTTGCTGAATTAAAATCGTATTTCGCACTTCGTAAATCTTACTTATACATGGCATTTAACTTTCAAACTTTCAAAACACGAACACTCACGGCGATCATTTTTGCGGCGGTGATGCTTTCGGGATTGTTGATCAATCAATGGACTTTCTTTATTTTATTTTCTATTATTCATTTTGGTTGCTGGATAGAATATCAAAAATTAGTGGGGCTGATCGATCCCGACTATAAAAATATTTCTCCGTTTCATAAATATGCGGTGATGTTGTTGGGATGGATGTTTATGTTTTGGATGACGAATCGTGCATACAAAATTGCGTCGGTTGAGTTGCAGGGCATCGGTTGGTTAATGATGTTGATAATAGCCATATTATTATTGGGAAAAGAAGTTGTTTTTAAAAAACAATTGAATATTAAATTGATTGGCTATTCGCTATTGGGACTGATCTATATTTCTTTAAGCTGGGGATTGATGATAAGCATAAGAAATATCGGAATGGTATTTAAAGGCCCTGGCACGTTGGATTTTGGACAGATCTATCCGCTAATAATTATCCTTTCCATCTGGATAAATGATACAATGGCATACATTGTTGGATCCTTCATTGGTAAAACCCCTTTATCAAAAATATCACCCAAAAAAACCTGGGAAGGAACGATCGGTGGTATTATTTTATCGGTAGCTGTAGTTGGCATATTAGCATATCAGACGAATGCTAATAGTCATGAAAGGATGATATACCTGATCATTGCCTTAATAGCCTCTGTATTTGGCACCCTCGGTGATCTGCTTGAAAGTAAATTAAAACGCATGGCAAACGTAAAAGACAGTGGAAGTATCATGCCGGGTCATGGTGGATTTTTAGACCGTTTTGATTCTTTATTGATCGCGACACCTATGGTATGGTTGTTTTTAAAATTCTTTCTTTAATGATTAAGCGAAGGTTGGCACACTATGACACGATATTACAGATTAGCTCAGATAATATTAAACGATTCCAAGTGTCAGTATTAGATAAAATTCTCAATTGAATAGTTTAATTACAAAACTTGCTCAGTGAAAATCCGTCTCACCAGCGTTATCCGTGTTCCATCTCATCTCTTTCTTTTATATTTGCCGCTCAATCATAACAGATGACTATTCACAGAGAAGGCTATCGCACAATAGGTATTGCAGCATTGATCTTTGGTGTGCTGAATGTGCTTTCATTTACATTTATCAGTGCAGAAATGAACTGGCTTTCGCTTTCCATTTTCGCGGTTACGTTATTCATTTTATTATTCCTGATCTCTTTTTTCAGGATACCGGAAAGAAAATTGACGATCAATGAAAATCAGATCATTTGTCCGGCCGATGGTAAAGTGGTCGTGATAGAAGAAAGAATCGATGAAGAATATTTTAATGACAAGCGCATTCAGGTAAGCATTTTTATGAGCCCCGCCAATGTGCATGTAAATAGAAATCCTGTAAGTGGGGAAGTAGTCTATAATAAATATCACAAAGGAAAATACCTGGTGGCATGGCATCCTAAATCATCAACAGAAAATGAAAGATGGAGTGTTGCTGTAAAAAATGATCACGGAACTATTTTATACAAACAAATTGCAGGGGCTTTGGCAAAACGTATTTGTAATTATACAAGCGTTGGGGAACAAGTAAAACAATGTGAGGAATACGGGTTCATCAAATTTGGCAGCAGGGTTGATGTATTATTACCCGTTGGAACAAAGATCGATGTTGCATTAAATCAGGTGGTAAAAGGCGGAGTAACTGTTCTGGCGAGTTGGTCCTAGTTGCTGCCATTCATCAAAAAATGAGCTAAAATCTGTTTATAACATTTCTTTTCTTGTAAATTGAATTACATTTATTAATAAAAACCACTTAAAACACAGACTATGAAAAAATTATTAATGCTGGCTACAGCTGCCTTTTTAGTAACAGGCATAGCTTTTGCACAGGATACAAAAACTGAAAAAAAGACTTGTGGTAAAGAATGCTGCAAAGGAAAAGAATGCAAAAAAGATAAGTGCGACAAAAAAGACATGAAAGACTGTAAAACCAAAGATGTAAAGAAAGCGTAAGCATATTCGCATAAAAAAAGCCTCATCATTGATGAGGCTTTTTTTATAAAATATTCTCCAGTTCTTTCAGATGGTGAATAACGTAGGTTGCATGAATATGCGGCTTGGCTTGCAGATGATTTACAAAAATAGTATCCAATCCTGCATTGATGCCACCCTGAATATCGGCATCTAAATTATCTCCGATCATGATGCTTTCCTGAATGTTCGCTCCTGCTTTTTGTAAAGCAAATTCAAAGATCTCTTTATTGGGTTTTAAACTGTTGCTGGCTTCCGAAGTGATCACTTCTACAAAATAATCGGTCAGCTTACTGTGGCGTAATTTATTATGTTGTACGCTCTCAAAACCATTCGTGATGAGATGCATGATATACCCTTTGCCCTTCAAATAGTCCAATATCTCAAAAGTATAAGGGAAAAGATTTTTTTTGGTAGGCAGAATATCTAAATATTGTACTGAAAGATCTTTTGATAAAACCTCATCGGCGATCTTAAAATCCAATAAAGCCAGCCACATTCTTTTCCATCTTAATTCATCCTGTCTGATCAAACCCTTGGTATACTTGTCCCAAAGCAGATGATTATGATAACTGTAACTTGAGAAGAATTTTTCGAAATCGTCAATACCCCTTTCTTTCAAGGCATTGATTTCAAAAAGATCCTGCAGTGTTTCCTTGGTATTTATTTCAAAATCCCATAAGGTGTGATCGAGGTCGAAGAACAGATGTTTATAAGCCATGTATTATTTAAAAGTTTTAATATGGTTACTGAAAAGAATGTCATGCTGTTCGTAGAACTCCTTTGGAGAGGCACTCGAAGCGTGATAAAAACAAATCACCTTTCGAGTGCCCCGTCCGAACGGATGTTCATCCGGGCCGGCTCAAGGTGACATCACGTTTCATTCAATGCACATTCTTTAAATTAACAACATTGTTGTACGATATTTGCAGCGTCAAATCTAACGGCTAAATACAAATTAACCATGAACATAATAATAACAGGCGGCTCAAAGGGGATCGGTAAAGCTATTGCACATCAATTTGCGGCCGCAGAAAATAATTTGTTCCTGTGTGCCAGAAATGAAAAACAATTAAAAGCAACTGCTGATGAATTGCGCCAAAAATATCCACAATCAACTGTTCATGTAAAGCGGGTTGATATGCGTAATAAAGAATCTGTACAGGCCTTTGCCGCATGGTGTTCAGGCTTTGGTGCAGCTGATATATTGGTCAATAATGCCGGACAATTTTTGCCCGGGTCTATTCATTTAGAAGAAGATGGATTGTTAGAACAAATGATCGAAACGAATTTGTACAGTGCCTATCATTTGACAAGGGCATTATTGCCTGCGATGATCAAAAATAAAAGCGGACATATTTTTAATATTTGTTCCATCGCTTCGATTGCTGCTTACGCAAATGGCGGTAGCTATAGCATCAGCAAGTTTGCAATGCTGGGGTTCAGTAAAAATTTGCGTGAGGAATTAAAACCTTTGAACATAAAAGTAACAGCTGTATTGCCCGGCGCTGCTTATACGGATAGCTGGAGTGGCAGTGGCATCGATCCCCAAAGGATCATGGAAGCAAATGATGTTGCTAAAATGATCTTTGCGGCATCTCAATTATCCGCACAGGCTTGTGTGGAAGAAATTTTGCTGCGACCGCAGTTGGGCGATTTGTAAATTATTTCTTCTTCGCAATCTCATCAATTGCTCTTACTAATTTATTCAAGTCTTCAATTCTTGTATAAACATGAGGTGTAATTCTAACACAACTGATGTTCTCCCAAACAATTCCAACAGTATGAATTTTATACGTATTGAATAAAGAACTGTCTAATTCTCCCGGGGTCATTCCATCAATACTTACGCCGCAGATAGAACAGGAATATTGCGGCTTGAAAGAAGTATTTATTTTCACTTTCGGAATAACACTCACTCTTTCTGCCCAATAATTCTTCAAATAACGGATACGTTCTTCTTTTCTTTTATTGCCGATGGCATTTTGGAAATTTACTGCTTCACCAATACCCTGTTCTATCGGGAAGCTTCTAGTGCCTAGCGTTTCAAACTTCCTGATATCGGCACTTCGGGGTTTATCATTACAAACCAACGGCCATATCTTTTCGATCTTTTCTTTCTTGATCCATAACATGCCGCTGCCGATAGGGGCACTTAAGAATTTGTGCAGCGATGTTCCCCAGTAATCACATTCAAGATCCGGGATCTTATAATCCAGCAGTGCGAACGAATGCGCAGAATCACAGATCACTTCAATACCATACTTATGCGCCATCTGTGCAATCTTTTTTACCGGCATGATCTGCCCCACCCAGTTAATGATATGTGTTACATGAATGATCTTTGTTTTGGGCGTGATCGCTTTTTCATACGCGCTTACAATTTCTTCGTCATTCTCTATGGGGAAATTAAAACTGATCTGATTGTATTTGATACCATCTCTCTGTTCACGCTGCCGCCATGCATTGATCATGTTGGGATAATCCTGCTTGGTACCGATCACTTCATCACCGGCTTTTAATTCCAATCCAAAGATCACAGTGTTTAATGCTTCCGTTGCATTTCTGTTGATGGCAACTTCCTCGGGATTACATCCTGCCAGTTCTGCCAGCTTTTGGCGCAAGGGTTCTCTTCCCTGATCCAAAATTCGCCACATATAGTAGGATGGGCCTTCATTCGATAATTTATTATATCGTTCCACCGCTTCCTGCACCACGCGCGGTGAAGGGCTTACACCGCCATTATTTAAATTGATGATATTCGGACTAACGGTAAATGCCTGCTGGATCACACTCCAGTAATCCTCATCTGCGGCAACATCTTCTGCGGACAAATTTTTAATACGTTTTTCTGCATGTTCAATTTCTGCAGCGTGCAATTGGTTGAATAAACTGCCGGCAGAGAATGCTCCCGCCAGTAAACCTGCCTGTTGTAAGAATTTCCTGCGTTGGTACATGATTACTGATTGAAGAAGAAAGATAGAAAAAATTACAGACAGCTCCTATATTTGCAACGAAATAAACGCTTCAATGAAGAAACCCGTTTTTGTAATATTCTTTTTGATTTCAATCTTTCAGACAGCAATGGCACAATGTTCTATCTGTACCAAAACAGCAGAACAGATGGGTGAAGGGCCTGCTAAAGCATTGAACGGCGCCATTGTTTACTTAATGGTCATGCCATTTGCCATCATCGGGTTTATTGGTTATCGCTGGTGGAAAAGAGAAAAACAGATCATCTCCGAACAAAATTCTCAGTAAGACCGTCTAAAATTTAGATCGAACTTAAACTTTTATGACTGCCATCACAAAATGGGGGATTCTTACTGTGCTTGCAATTGCATAACCAAACCTCACCATCTTCTTCAGCGGTAAATTTCAGACTCTTAAAGGGGAGGTCCTCGATTTTCTTATGTGAACCATCACAAAGGGGATTTGTTTCACTGTAACCACAGCTGCACCAGGCATAGGTTTTTCCTTTTTCAACTTTTACTGCGGTAGGTGCTCTTTTAAAAATTTTAGGTTGCATATCGTTAGTTAAAATATTGTTGAATGAACTGGTACAAGTTAAGGTTTTGTTTTGATTCGATCTCTTTTCTCAACTCTTCCTTGCTGATGTCTTTCATTCGATATTGTTCGATTAACTGATAAGCTCTTTCGGCCATTAAAAAATATTTCCTGTCAGTTGATGCAGTTATTTGTAGCTGATCTGTTATTTTTTCAAATAATTCCTGAATGCCTTCTTTTCTGGATGCGATCGTTTTAATTACCGGGATACCTGTTTTATGCGCCGGTGTTAATATTGTGCGTAGGTTTTTTACAAAAACGTCGGCATCCGGACGATCAGCTTTATTGACAACGAATATATCAGCGATCTCCATCAGCCCGGCCTTCATGGTTTGCACCTCATCGCCGGCTTCGGGTACTACAACAACAACCGTTGCATCTGCGAGACCGGCTATTTCCACTTCGCTTTGTCCTACACCCACCGTTTCAATAATAATGAAATCAAAATTGGCTGCTTTCATCACATCAGCAATTTCAAGGATCTTGGGATGTAATCCACCCAGACTCCCCCTTGTTGCCAGTGAACGGATAAAAACATCAGGATGGTTATACCATTCGCTCATTCTGATCCTGTCGCCCAGCAATGCACCCAGATTAAATGGCGATGAGGGGTCTACACATAATATGCCTACTCTTTTATCTTGAGCGATCATTTCACCTATCAGTGCATCAGTTAAAGTACTTTTTCCGGCACCCGGCGGACCGGTAATGCCAATGATCTTGGCAGAAGAAACGGGCAGCATCTGCAAGAAGTCAAAATAATTTTCGAATTCATTTTCCACCAGAGAGATCGTTCTGGCCAAGGCTTTGCTGTTACCCTGCTGAATTTCTTTTAATAATTGCTGCCACATGAATTGCTAATGTAAGGCTGTATTAATCGTAATTTGTTGAAAATATTTTATTACACGAATTTAGTTCCTTAATGAAAGCATTGTTGAAAAATAATCTCAAACAGCGAATATCATTTTTGATCCTGGTATTATTCGTACTGAGCTTTTTGGCAGGAAGAGCAGCGCTGTCAGTAATGTCTGTTGCCATCCTGTTTTTATTTATCTGGAATCATGCAAATAGAACGATCATTAAAAAACTGGTGATGGCGGCTTCGTGTATCATCATCCCTGTATTGATTTCAGGATTGTGGAGTGATGATAAGAATATCTGGTGGCAAAGTTTCATTAATAAAATTCCATTGATCACGATCGGTATTGGATTTTTAGCTGTTGCTCCCGATCAAAAACAGATCAAGCAGATCATTTACCTCTTAACAGCAGTTGTATTGCTGGGTTGTTTGTGGAGTGTACTGAATTTTTTGAATGATAAAGAGGCCATCACAAGATCATACCTCGTTGCCAAAGTAATGCCGACCGTGTTGGATGATGACCATATTCGCTTTAGCTGGTTGATCGCATTGTCTGTTATTGTATTGAATTGGCAGTTGATCATTCGGTCAAATAAGATCGAAAAGATCATTGGCGGAATAGCAAGTGTTTTATTGATCGTGTATTTGCATTTGCTGGCATCAAAAACAGGCTTGCTTTGTTTGTATGCAAGTGTTTTTATTATGATCATTTATTTTCTTTCTAAAAAAGAAACAAGGAAAATAAGTTTGCTCTTATTTGCCGGAACAGTAACAATACTGTTTGCTTGTTATAAAATTTTCCCAACATTACATAACCGTGTGCAATATGTTGTGTATGATTTTAGCAATTACAGTAACGGAATAATTGAAACAGGATCTTCAGACGGGGCAAGGGTTTTATCGATGAAAGCCGGTTGGTTCATTACAAAAAACCATCCTTTTGCCGGAGTTGGATTTGGCGATCTTAAAAATGAGATCGATCACTGGCACGAACAATTTCATCCAAATACATTGGACTATGAAAGATTTATCCCTACCAACGAATGGTTGATCTATGCTGCTGCCACCGGAGTGATTGGTGCTATTTTATTTTCGATTGGAATTATTTTATTGCTGCCATTCTTTTCCTTCAAAAATATTTTTTCTTTTTGTTTGATGATAAGTTTACTCATTCCTTTAATGACAGATGATTCCATGGAAGGGCAATATGGTGTTGCTATTTTTTCGGTGGTAATTTGTTTGGGATATTATTTAAAAATGTTCAGTCAAGATATACAGTACAAGACCGGGGCACAAGAGTTGACCCTATAAATTACAAATGTTCGCCTCAATTAAATTATTACTTTCTTCGCAAATGCAGCAGTTTCGCGTATTTCACCATGGTTTGATAAGCAACGGAAGATGCAATAAAAAAACCATCAACACCATCTAAGAATCCGCGTTTAAAAATAAAGCCGTTCACAAAAGCCGTGAATGGATTGACGATAAGGTTTAAATAGGTTGCACGTTTACCGCCTTCGAACATGGCTTTCGCCTGAATGGTCGTGAACTTATTATTTTGAGTGATCACTTCTTCGAGTGAATAATAACTGTAATGAAAAAGATCGGCTTTTAAATGATGGATACTGCTGCCGGACTGCATCTCGATCTTATCATGCGGATTGGTGCCACCCCATTTCCCTTTTGTTATGTTGAGCAATCTTATTTTTTTATCGGGATACCAGCTGCCATGTTTGATCCATTTACCGCAAAAACTACTGCAACGATTCATAGAATACGCATCAAATGGAAAATCATTTTGCTTGGCAGATCGTATGCTTTTAGATAATTCAACGCTTAGTTCTTCATCAGCATCCAGACTTAATACATAATTGTTGGATGATTGTTGCAATGCAAAATTCTTCTGTTCAATATATCCGAGAAAGGCCTGTGAAATGAAGCGAACATTGTATTTGCTGCAGATATCTTCAGTGGCATCTGTGGACAATGAATCAACTACAACGATTTCATCAGCAATATCCAGAACACTTTTCAAACATCGTTCGATGTTCTTCTCTTCATTGTATGTTATGATGACTACCGATAGATTCATTTGATCAGTTTGTAGTTTTTGTATTCGCCGAATTTAAATCCCAGAATATCTTCGATCGGTTGCAATATTTTATCTTTTGTTTTCCAAACGGCTTTTGAGGGATTGTATACATATTCCCAATCCTGTGCATTTACTTTTGGTTGCATCAATGCAGGGTGCGATCGCGTAAACAATTCTACCCTGTCAACATTATCCCAATCATAATTCCGCGCATTTAACTCTTCTCTTACCTCATTTTCATTTTTGTAAAAAGAACCCATTTCTTCCGCTTTTTTTCTAAACATAGCGGGAGGCCGAATGCCGTTGTAGTGAAAGATGGGGGCATTGATCTTTTTGACAAACAATTTTTCTCCTGTTTCAGTTTCAAAGTTTTCCGGGGATGAGAATTTCCTGAAGCCCTGAGAATCTCTGAAGGAACGTACACCCAATCCTGTCCTGAATATCCGCACTTCGTTTTTATGAATGCGCCTGGTGTTTCTGATATAATTATACCCACCCCAAAAATGTAAAAAGGGTAAAATAAAACCCTCTACTTTTTTATGATCATTATTCTCCTGAATGGCTGCTAAGATCTTGGGAAGATCATTTTCATGGATCACTTCATCTGCCTGAATATGAAATGCCCAGTCGCCTGTTAGATGATCAATGCCGATATTGGTTTGTTGTGCAAATACCTTTCCACCCTTTTTTAAATTCATATCCCAGATGGTATCAACGATCTTTATTTTAGGTGATCCTAATTTTTCAACCGCCTCTCTTGTCCCGTCAGTCGATTCTCCTATAACAGCAATGAACTCATCACATATCGGCAATATCGATTGTATGGCTTCTAAAAACGGAACACCGTAATCGAACCCGTTTTTTACATATGTGAAACCCGATATTTTCATAACCTTTAATTACCTGCAAAGAACAGAAAAATTTCGTTACTCAAAATTTAAAAGAGAAAATCGGGGCATTGCACACTTCTAAGAGTTGAAAGGGTTTAATTTTGATGCTAAATCATATACATGCAAACAACATTCTGTTTGGACTTTGGGAATTCAAGACTTAAACTAGCCATTTTCGAAGAAAGAGAATTGAAGGATGTAGTCATTCTGGAAACTGATCATCCGGCCGCCATTGAAAAATATATAGAGCAGTATCATCCTGATAGATCAATTCTTTCATCCGTCATTGATCATGATATAGCATTGGAAGAGCTGCTGATCCAAAAAACAAAATTTCACAAACTTAATTATCAAAGTAAAATACCTATTACCACGCCTGTTGGCAAGCCTGAAACAATTGGGGCAGACAGATTAGCTATTTGTTCGGCAGCAGTCGATCTGTTTCCGCAGCATCATTGTCTGGCCATCGGTTTGGGCACCTGCATCACTTATAATTATATCAATAAATTTCATGAGTTTCTGGGGGGCAGCATCTCTCCGGGAATGAATATGCGTTTTCGCGCCATGCACGAACAAACTGCACTACTGCCTATGGTAATGGCAGAACATAGTTTTCCGTTGATAGGGTATGATACAAAAACCAATTTATTAAGCGGCGTTATTCTGGGAATAGCCAAAGAAATTGACGGCATTATTGATATGTATGCTGAAAAGTATACGCATCTGCGGGTGATGCTGACGGGCGGCGACATGGACTTTTTTGTACCACATTTAAAAAATAAAATATCGGCCGACCCTTATCTATTGTTCAAAGGATTATTTGCTATCAGTGAGTTAAATAATGTATAGAATTCTTACGATAGCTTAAGTTTGCTTTTCAATCACACAATGAAAATCTCTTTCTTATTCAATAAATATTTTCTTCTCGCAATCGGTTTTTGCGGAATGGCAGCATCATGCGAAAACGATATCAAAAAAGTGCAGGATCTGGGTAAAAGAAGAGATGGTATTGAAGAAGGGAAGAATATTGAAATGATCTACAGCACCGCCGGTAAATTAAAAGCCAATTTAAAAGCACCCTTCATGCTGCGTTTTTTACAGGATACTCCAAGAGTTGAGTTTACTAAAACAGTACACGTTGATTTTTATGACAGCTCCGATCATGTCGAAAGCCAGTTATTTGCCAAATATGGCCGATACAATGAAAATGAAGGAAGGGTTTTTTTAAGAGATAGTGTGATCATTTTCAATATTAAAAAAGATACACTTTGGTGTAACGAATTATGGTGGGATCGAAATGCAGGAACTTTCTTTACGGATAAACCCATTCATTTAAGCCAGAATTCGCCAAGGCAAATTATTTTCGGACAGGGACTAACGGCCGACCAGAATTTTAAATGGTTCACGATCACAAAAATCGGCAAAGTGTTTAACAGCTATGAAAGTATCATCAATGTTCCCGACAGCAGTTATTGATTTTTTGAAAAGAGTATCTGATCAATATTTAACTAAGCCCTGCACTTGTGCGTCTTTGCCTTTATTTAGCATTACAATTTTTATAACTTGCATAATCTAAAAATCAATCTATATGGAATACAGAAGAATGGGTAAAACTGGCTTGGAGTTAAGCGTTTTAAGTTTTGGATCCTGGGTAACTTTTCACAAACAGATCAACGATGGTATTGCGGATGAGTTAATGGGTATTGCTTATGACAGCGGCATTAATTTTTTTGATAATGCAGAAGTCTATGCATTGGGTGAAAGCGAAAAAATGATGGGAAGGGTGTTAAAAGCTAAGAACTGGGACAGAACTTCCTACACTATTTCATCTAAAGCATTTTTTGGCTGGAGAGGAAAAGAGAATAAACCCAACCAAACCGGGCTTAGCCGGAAACACCTGACAGAAGCCTGTAACGAAGCATTGATACGTTTACAAACTGACTATCTGGACCTGTATTTATGTCATCGTCCCGATAAGAATGTACCCATTGAAGAAGTGGTACAAACGATGAATACTTTGATCCAGCAAGGCAAGATCTTATATTGGGGAACAAGCGAATGGAGTGGTGTGGAAATCATGGAAGCACATCGCGTTGCGCAACAACAGCATTTGATCGGGCCATCCGTTGAACAACCACAGTATAATTTATTTGAAAGAGAGAAGATCGAGAAAGATTTTTTAGAGGTCTATAAGAATGTTGGCCTGGGCACTACCATCTGGAGCCCATTGGCAGCGGGATTGTTAAGCGGAAAATATAATGATGGCATTCCGGAAGGAAGCCGTTTGGGAATGGAAGGATTTGAATGGCTGCGCGACAGATGGGTACTGAATGACAAAGTCGAAAAGGTGAAAAAATTGTCTGTTCTGGCAAAAGCATTGGGTGTTTCTGTTGCATCCCTGAGCATTGCTTGGTGCATTAAAAACCCGAATGTCACAACTGCCATATTAGGTGCAACCAAGAAAGAACAATTAATGGACAATTTAAAAGCCCTGGAAGTATTGCCAATGCTTACTCCTGAAGTATTGCAAAGCATTGAAGATATTATGGGAACAAAGCCGAAACTGGCAGAATTTTAAGTTTTTTCAGATCAGCAAAAAAGTCAGGCAATTTACAAGTGCCTGACTTTTTAATTTTTAAGGATGGCGGTAATGAATTCAGGTCCAATAAAGGCCCTGTTTACAGGGCTTTTGAAGTATGCGGTACTTGTTATACTTTCGTAGCATGAGCGAACTGTCGATCGTCCTTTTGATTATTGTCACCTTGATTTTCATTGGCTTTTTTGCGGGCTATGAAATTGCCTTTATCAGTGCCAATCGCTTGGGCATTGAATTAAAGAAAAAACAGGGTAAGAACAGCGGTATCATTCTTTCCGGATTTCTGGAACAACAGGCTAAATTCCTGGGTACCTGTTTGATCGGATTGAATTTATTTTTAGTTACCTATGGTTTATTGTTTGATGAATTTCTGAACCAGATCGCATGGAATCCCTTTCATTTTAATAATGCGTATGTAAAACTGATCGTTGATACCATTTGCTCAACATTGGTGGTATTGGTTTTTGGCGAATTTTTACCAAAAGCCATCTTCAGAGCTAAAAGTGATACTTTACTGGCGACTTTTGCCCCCTTGGCAAGTTTGTTTCATAAACTGTTTCAACCCTTTGCTAATTTCTTTGTAGGTACCGCACAATGGATATTGAAATATCTATTTAATCTTCCTGTAAAAGACAAAGACCTTGCTTTTTCGAAAGTTGATCTGGAACATTTCTTTCAGCAAACAAAAGAGCAGGATGAAGATAATCCCGAACTGAATAAAGAGTTATTTGAGAATGCATTGAGTTTGCCAATGGTAAAGATCCGTCAGTGCTTGGTACCGCGTACCGAAATTGAAGCGGTTGAAATAAGCAGCACCATTGAGGAAGTAAAGAAACATTTCATTCATACCAAGCTCAGCAAACTGATCGTTTTCAACGAAAACATTGATGACATAGTTGGTTATATTCATCAATTGGACCTGTTTAAAAAACCGGCCAGTATCAAAGATATTTTACTCCCAATTTCGGCAGTGCCTGAAAGCATGAGTGCAACAGACCTTATCAATCGGTTTACGAAGGAAAGAAAAAGTATTGCATGGGTAGTAGATGAATTTGGCGGCACTTCCGGTATTGTTACCATGGAAGATGTACTGGAAGAAATTTTCGGAGAGATAAAAGATGAATATGATGTAGAAGAGTTTGTTGAAAAACAACTGTCAGAAGATGAATTTATTTTAAGCGGAAGATTGGAGCTGGATTATCTCAAAGAAAAATATGATTTTGCGTTTCCGGAAACAGAATCTGAAACACTGAGTGGTTATATCATTCAGCAACATGAAACGATCCCTAAACCCAAAGAAAAGATCATTATCGACAATTATCAATTCGATGTACTGAATGTAAGCGATACCAGAATTGAAATGGTAAAAATGAAAATACTGCGTTAATATTTTTGTTTTTTGGCGAAAGAAGCTTGCTGTTAGTCCGTTCATCTAAATAATCCGTCATAATTATTGTCATTCATTACATTCGATAAAATTTCACAGATGAATTTTGTATTCGATAAAAACAAACCTATTGCCATCGGCAGCGATCATGCCGGGTTTGAATATAAAGAGGCTGTAAAAAACTGGCTCGAACAAAAAGGCTATACTGTCAAAAATCTCGGAACCTATTCTGCTTCATCCGTTGATTATCCCGACTTTGCACATCCCGTTGCATCCAGCGTTGAGACTGGTGAAGCTGCATTCGGAATTTTATTCTGCGGTAGCGCCAACGGAGTTGCCATTACGGCTAATAAGCACCCGCATATCCGTGCCGGTTTATGCTGGGAAAATGACGTTGCCAAATTGGTCCGTAAGCATAATAACAGCAATATCATTTGCATACCTGCAAGATTTGTTGCATTATCTCTTGCTATAGAAATGATCGAAAATTTCATGTCGACTGAATTTGAAGGTGGTCGGCACGCTGATCGTGTAAATAAAATCGCTTGTTCATAAATAAATAAAAAAACACCATGAAACGACTCTTATTTGTAAGCTTATCTTTTGCTGCTACTGTCTCGTTTGCGCAAAAGCAAGAACCCGTAGAAAAATTTGCAGACCTGATAACGCCGCAAGCTTTGAAAGAAAAATTAAGCGTGATCGCAAGTGCAGAAATGGAAGGAAGAGAAACTGCATCTCCAGGACAAAAGCGCGCTGCAGCTTATATTACCGAACAATTCAAGAAGTTTGGATTGAAACCCGGTAATGGTGAAAGCTATGAACAATATTATCCGGTTTATCAGGATGAACTTGCTGAAAAAAAATTACAAGTAAACGGAAAAGCATTTGAATGGGATAAAGATTATACTTTCTCATTACAAAGTCTATCAAGTGGTGATTGGACTTTTAATACTATTGTTTTTGCAGGGTATGGTTTGATCGATTCTGCAAAAAATATCAACGATTATGCAAACATTGATGTGAAAGGAAAGATCGTTTTGGTGTTAGACGGCATACCCGATAATTACACAGCACCGGTACAACAAGGCAGAAGAGGATTCGGTGGACCGGGTTCCATCAATGCAAAAGCAACAGCTGCAAAAACAAAAGGAGCTATTGGGATTTTTGTGATATCAAAAGACTTTCCTAAAAAAACAGCAACCGCTACAAAGGGTAATATGTATTTAAACAAACTTCCTAGTACTGGTTCATTTTTAGCAGTTTCTGTTTCTGAAGAACTAGCATCTGCATTATTAGGA
>CAIMKO010000166.1 GCA_903841915.1 uncultured Chitinophagaceae bacterium
ATGTTCCGTATTATAAACGATCTCTCTGAAGAAAGTTGTTGAAACAGCTTGTGAATGGTTTACTTCTGCTTCTTCGACTTTTAATTTCAAAACTTTATCAGATAATACTATTTGATTTTCTAATTGCTGAATCGCAGATTGAGCAGTATGCTTATTATTTTCTAATGCAAGATTTCGAGAACGATTCAAATAATCTACTTCATTAACAGTATATCCGCTAACCACACATTGCAACAATTCAATGATATGTCTTGTATGGCCTCCAATACTTGCATCACCCAAATGGCCTATTTTACGCGTATATTGTTCGTCGGTTATTGATAGCAAAAGGCTATATAAAGATTGCAGTTGTTGTTTTAGTTGAATAAAAATCATAAATAAAATGGTTATTATTTTTTGAGGATCTTTTTATAGAGGTCTATGCCCTGTTGTTTGGTGATGAAGGCTATTAGTACACAAGAGATCAAAACAACGATCGCCAACATAAAAAGTTGACCACCATCTCCTTTAGATACAATACCTATCACTGTTAGATGGGATAAGATGGCACCTGACATTAATCCAATACCTAATACAGCTCCTATAAAGGCGGTAGCCGGCACTAATAATAATATTCCGGTAATGAGTTCAATAATACCCGTCCCGATTCGTCCCCAGGGCTCTACACCCAACTTTGTAAATAATTCTACTGATTCAGGATGTCCTGTAAATTTAAAATAGAGTGTTTGCAAAAGAATTACTGCAGCAATAATTCTTAATGACCAGGAAGCAATGTTTTTAACAGACATAGTTTTGTTTTTTTGATTAATGATATAGGGATTGCCAATTTTTATCAGCAGTGTTTTTTAAATTATTTTCATCTTTATTCCACTTGTTCAATGTATTGTTTACCCAGGTATGATAAAACAGATAAAGCTTGCCATTGGATATTTTAAATGTTTCAGGATTAACTTCCACTTTTTCGCCTGAGGCACCCATTGCATAAGCACACCATCCGCCATATTGCGGCTCATACTTTTTAGCATCTTTTAGAAATAGATCTTTATTGGCTGCAGTTGAGAAATAGTATGTAACAGATTCAATAGTTGCAGCAAATTGCGGTAACCCTTTTACAGGTTTGTTTTGCGTAAAATAAGCAACAGGATCATAGCCTTTTAGGGCAACGCCCTTTTCAAGATTGAAATGCTTGCTTCTTAAAGCTGGCTGAGCATGCAGCATAGCAACAGATAATATTGCAGACAAAATCATGGTTACTGTTTTCTTCATAGTTTTTTTATTTTAATTACGACCGAACTTTCAAAACCTTACAACTGTCTTTTAATTTGGTTTTTTTTAACAAAACAAAAATGCCATCAATTACGATGGCATTCAATAGACATTATTCCCGAAGGATTGTAGATTCTTCCCTATTTCTTGTTTTGGATCACCTTTTTAAAGTCGGATGGATTTTGAGAAGTAGAATTTTTAAAAAACTTGCTAAAATGTGCCGTATCATCAAACCCCAATTCGTCAGCTATTTCTTTTGCAGATTTATCCGTATAATAAAACAATCTTTTTGCCTCTGTAATGATCCTTTCCTGTATAACCCGCTGAGGTGTTTTTTTGCTGTACAATGAAAATGTATTAGAAATTGTTTTGGGCGATTTGTTTAATAAGCCTGCATAAAACTGTACCTGGTGTTCTTTTTTATAATGAATTTCCACCAACAGATTGAATTGCCTGATAAGATTAAATTTACCTTCTTCTATCTCTTCTGTACCCAAATATTGTTTTTTGGCAATCCGTGTAATTTGAATAATAAGACGTACTAATAACATCCGAAGCATTTCGCCTTTTATATCATCTTCCGATAAAAATTCTTCCTCAAATACTTGCAGTAAACGTTGCAGCATATCTAAGAAAGTTTCATCGGTATTAACAAACATGGTTGGTGAAGGACCAAAAAACAGAAACCCAACACAACCCACTTCTGCATCATGATTAACAATACAATAAAACTCTCTGTTAAACTGCCATGCCACAATATCCTCAGAACGTTCAAACGCAAAGGATTGATTCATCATCATGGGCAAAATAGCATTTGCCGCAAATTCATATTTCACCTCATCAATGATCACATATTGACTTGCTCCTCTATTCCATGCAATCGTATGAAAAGTGAATCCGGCCCTTTGTTCAAAATAATTTTGCTGAAAATCATTCTCATTTTTAAGTAAGAATAATTTTCCAAAACCATCTTTATGGGTAAAAATATGTTTCATTTAAAAAAGCTGTTTTTGTAAATTGATATTCAAGTTAGCAACATGAACTCATTTGGTAATTCGGATTGAACAAGTCAAATATAACAGCATTCCACCTTCGTTCAATAGGCGATACATTCTTGTTAACATGTAATGTATCTTTTGTTGTATGTAAGTACCAAATTTGATTGTCTTTCATTTTTAGTGAAGTCTCATAAAGCGACCCATTTTTTGCGACTTCCTACAATATTTTCCAGAACGCATATACGAATAGTGGAAATCAAGTTGAATATTTTAGTAAGAGAACATATTCTCCGGACTCACTAAAAAATGAGTAAACTAAAATTATTGATATATCTTAAAATGACTATTTTAGATCAATAGATGCAACTTAAAGATTAAGTACAGCATCGATTTAGAATTAGCTTATACGGAACTGTAACCCAATGAAATTATGATAGAAAGAAATCTAATTTTACCGGAAATAATAGATAATACATATCGAGGCAGAAAAATAGCCTTATGGTTTTTCTATCTTATAACCATAATTACAATTGTCAGAAGTTTAATACATACTTTTTCAGCAGATGGAGGTGCTCAAAGTATTGCGACTATCCCTTTAGATACTTATTCAAATGAAGCGGCAAGAACTGTAATTTTAATATTTTCCTTTTGGGGGTTATCTCAACTTATCA
>CAIMKO010000167.1 GCA_903841915.1 uncultured Chitinophagaceae bacterium
GATGAAGAAATTGAATTGATCAAAGCAAATAATAAAGTAGTTGACGCTGCATCATCACAATCATTTTTTCAGATCAAGTACAAAAAAATATTATGGCTGGCTTTTCTGGTCGCTTTTTTTAATCAAGCCTCAGGCATTAATTTCATTTTGTACTATGCACCTGAGATCTTGGAGAAAGCAGGATTGGCTTCTAAAGAATCATTGTTTAATTCAATCGCGATCGGTGGTATCAATCTTATTTTCACTTTTATTGGTCTGTATTTGATAGATCGGGTTGGAAGAAAACAATTATTGATCATTGGTTCTATAGGTTATATCATTAGTCTTTCCATGGTTGCATGGTGTTTTCATTCACATGCCAGTTCATTGCTCCTGATGTGTTTTTTGCTGTTCTTTATAGCATCACATGCTGTTGGACAAGGTGCAGTTATCTGGGTATTCATTTCTGAAATATTCCCCAATAAGATCAGGGCTTTTGGTCAGGCTTTCGGAAGTAGTGTTCACTGGATATTTGCTGCAACCATCACATTGATCACTCCTGTATTTTTAGATAAGAATGAAGGGATATTCAAAGAAAACCCCTGGCCCATTTTTGCATTCTTTGCTTTTATGATGTTCCTTCAATTGATTTGGGTGCTAACAAGCGTTCCAGAGACCAAAGGTGTATCATTGGAAGATCTGCAACGAAAATTGGTGGTAGAATAAAGAACCCATTTCTTCATTCTGTTTTCCTTTGTCTAACTTTGTGTTGAATTGATCATAGACCTAAAAATTCAACAGTGTTATTATTATCCGCTCAGCAAATTCAGGAATGGGATGCATTTACCATGCAGCACGAACCTATTGCATCCATCGACCTGATGGAAAGAGCGGCGGAACGCTGTGTGGACTGGATCTCTGTCAATGATTTTTCTGGCAAAAAGATTAAAATCTTTTGCGGGAAAGGTAATAATGGAGGTGACGGATTAGCAATAGCAAGATTATTACTGCAAAAGAATTATCATGTTTCTGTTTATATTCTAGAATTTGGTGCAAGGGGTACCGATGATTTTCAAATCAATCTGCATTTATTACATCAGCTCACCAGTGAGATACACTTTATTCAGTCTGCGGAGTTTATTCCTTTTATTTCAAAAGACGATATTGTCATTGATGCCTTATATGGATCGGGATTGAATAGGCCCCTGCAATTATTAAGTAAAGAAATCGTCGATCTTATTAATCTTTCGGGCGCAGCTGTTATTTCTATTGATGTTCCGAGTGGCATGAGCATTGATAAGAATTCGAAAGGAAATCCTATCATTCTTGCAACACACACTTTGACTTTTCAATCCTTGAAACTTTGTTTTCTGGTTGCTGAAAACGCAGATCATTTTGGAAAAGTGCAGGTATTGGATATTGGTTTGCATCCCGATTTTTTGCAATCTGGAAAAGCTGTTTTTGAGATCGTTTCACAACAACAAATGGCTTCGATCATTATGCCCCGTAAAGATTTTGGTCACAAAGGAAATTATGGGCATGCTTTGCTGATCGCAGGGAACAAAGGAAAGATGGGTGCTGCATTATTAGCAGCTAAAGCATGTTTAAGAACAGGTGTGGGGTTAACGACTGTGAATATTCCGGAAGGAGATCAATCAACGGTCAATACATTTCTTCCTGAAGCAATGACGACCGACAGAGCCGATGAAATTGAA
>CAIMKO010000168.1 GCA_903841915.1 uncultured Chitinophagaceae bacterium
AAAGAGACAGTTAGGAAAAGAATAGATAAAGTGTTCAATACAGAAGCGCCTGCGTCTGCAGAAATAAAATTATTCACTAAAAATAAAAAGAAGATTCCCTTATTAATTAACAGTTGGCTTATTGATTATCATGGTGAAAATGTTTTAGTAGGGGTTGGAGTTGACCTTACAACATTAAAAGAAAAGGAAGAAGAATTAAACAAATTAGCAGGAATTGTAGAAAATACGCAGGCTTATGTGTTGATAGTTGATGTGAATTTAAAGCTGCTCTATGCGAATGGATCCGCAAAGAAGAAATTAGGAATTGAGCCGGATGAAGATGTGACTACATTATCCGGATTGGATTTTGTCCCGGATTCCTCAAAAGAAAGAATGGTAATAGAAGGTCCTAAATTGTATGCCGAAGGAAAATGGGTAGGGGAAATAGATTATTTAACCCGAAGCGGCGAAGTATTTCCTGTGTTGGAAGTAGCCATCGTACATAACGATATTGCAGGGTTCCCTCAATACATATCATTGACATTGATAAATATTGAAGAACAAAAAAATGCAGAAAAGGAATTACAGCGTTTGAATAACGAGCTAAGAGAATTATCCAGTCATCTTTTAAATATAAGAGAAAAAGAACGTTCTCAAATTGCCAAAGAAATTCATGATGAATTAGCGCAAAACCTTGTGGCACTTAGCATGAATGTAGCTTGGTTAAAAAATAGTTTGAAAGATAAAACTAAAGATGTTGAAAACATTTTGAACGAACAGCTCGATATTACTGAAACAGTTATTAAAGCAAGCAGAACCTTATTTAATTCACTTCATCCGAGTATGTTGGATGAAATAGGATTGGAAGCTGCCATCCAATGGCATATGAAAAATGTTTTCAAATTATCGAATATTGAAGCCGTTATCGATTCGAATATTGAAAATGAAAAATTTTCAAAAGATATCAATCTTGGTTTTTTCAGAATATTTCAGGAGAGTTTAACCAATGTGTTGCGTTATTCAAAAGCAACACAAGTCTCCATTAAAATTTTTAAAAATACTGAATCGCTTTATATGACCATTGCCGATAATGGGATTGGCTTTGATGTTGAAAAAGTTGATGTAAAACAGCATCATGGATTATTGGGAATGCGCGAAAGAGCATACGCTTTAAATGGCAAAATAGAAATTCAATCAGCTTCAGGAAAAGGAACTAAAGTGGAAGTGCAAGTGCCTTTATTGGTAGCGGAAGAAGAAACTATATACACCCTAAATAATTACTAGTCCATATACAGACAAAAAAAGATCCGCAAATACTGCGGATCTTTTTATTTAACTAAGAAATATTTTCTTACACCAACATTCTCAAAGGTTCTTCCAGCAAGCTTTTCAGTGTTTGCAGAAATGCAGATCCGGTTGCACCATCTACCACTCTGTGATCGCAACTTAATGTTACTTTCATGATATTGCCAACAACGATCTGACCGTCTTTCACGATCGGTTCCTGTGATATTCCGCCAACAGCAAGGATACATGCATCAGGCGGATTAATGATGGCAGTGAATTGATCAATACCAAACATTCCCAAATTAGAAATAGTGAATGTGCTTCCTTCCCAATCGCTGGGTTGTAATTTTTTATCTTTTGCTTTTTGTGCGTAATCTTTTACCTGAACAGCGATCTGACTTAAGCTTAATCCATCCGCAAAACGAACAACAGGCACCAATAATCCTTCTTCAACTGCAACTGCCACGCCAATATTGATGTGATGATTGTATCGGATCTTATCGCCCAGCCAACTACTATTAACTTTTGGATGTTGCTTTAAGGCAACGGCTGTTGCTTTTAAAACAAGATCATTAAAGCTGATCTTTACTTTACTTGTTTCATTGAGTTTAACACGGGCTGCTACTGCGGCATCCATATTAATGCTCATGGTTAAATAAAAATGAGGAGCCGTAAACAGGCTTTCGCTTAACCTGCGAGCAATGGTTTTACGCATTTGCGAAACAGGAACTTCTTCAAAGCTTACAACACCGGTTGATGGGTTGATCGGTTGACTTGTTGCAGATGTTTCTGTAACAGCTTTACTCTCTACTGTCACCGGTCCACTGTCTGCGGTCTTTGGAACATAACTATCAATATCCGTTTTTGTGATCCTGCCGTTATCGCCGGTTCCCCTTACATATTTAAGATCAATATTTTTTTCTGTAGCGATCTTTCTTGCCAATGGAGAAGCAAAGATCCTTCCTTCATTCACTACCGCCGCTTGTTCGGCGGGCTGATTGATAGGTTGAGCTGTTGCAGCTTCTTTGGTTTCTGCTTTTGGACTTTCGGACTTTGCTACCTGCTGACCACCTGATTTAACAGCTGCAACAATTGCATTTACATCTAAACCCTGTTTACCGATGATACATAAAAGATCATTGACCTGGATCTTTTCACCTGCTTTAGCCCCCTGATACAACAGCACACCATCTTTATAGCTTTCCAATTCCATAGTGGCTTTATCAGTTTCTATATCAGCCAATACTTCACCTTTTTTTACTGTATCGCCAACATTCTTTTGCCATGCAGCGATCACACCTTCGGTCATGGTATCACTTAAGCGAGGCATTAATACCACTTCATCCATTGTACTTATATCCATTGTCGGGGCAGTAGTTGTTTCTTTTTTAGGTTGAGGAGCTGGCTCTTCTTTCGCTGCTACTTTCGGGGCAGGGGCTGCAGCGCCACTATGTTCTGCAACAATGGCACTGATATCTTCTCCGGCTTTCCCCAAAACAGCTAAAAGATCATTTACCTGAAGTTTGCCACCGGTTGCTGTGCCGATATGCAGTAATACACCCGCTTGATAACTTTCCAGTTCCATAGTGGCTTTATCTGTTTCTATTTCTGCT
>CAIMKO010000169.1 GCA_903841915.1 uncultured Chitinophagaceae bacterium
CCTAAATAGACAATTTGATTAAGTTAAGAAATAGGATGTCATGTTGAGGCTCTCGAAACATGATTTTAAAACGAACATTCCGTTCATCACTCTTCGAGTACCTCAGAGTGACAATCCTTAACTTAATTAAATTGTCCTAGGGAGTAATGAACCTTATAACAATTATTATTTAATCCTTCTTCTTGTGAAGATGGTAAACAACAAAAAACAAAATGGCAAATTATTTTAACACGCTTTCATTAAGAGAAAAATTGAATCAATTAGGTGTATGTGAGTTTATGGATATCAGTCATTTCAATAATGGCGTTGATGCATTGAAAGGAAAAAAGATCGTGATCGTTGGTTGCGGTGCACAGGGATTGAATCAGGGTTTGAATTTAAGAGATTCAGGTTTGGATGTTTCTTATACTTTACGCAAAGAAGCCATTGAAGCAAAACGTCAGTCATGGAAAAGTGCAACTGAAAATGGTTTTACTGTTGGCACTTATGAAGAATTGATCCCCACAGCTGATCTCGTTATTAATCTTACACCCGATAAACAACATACTTCAGTGATCAATGCGATCATGCCATTGATCAAAAAAGGCGCAACACTTTCTTATTCTCACGGATTCAATATCGTGGAAGAAGGAATGCAAATAAGGAAAGATATTACGGTGATCATGGTGGCTCCAAAATGTCCGGGTTCTGAAGTTCGTGCAGAATATGTAAGAGGCTTTGGCGTACCTACTTTAATTGCAGTACATCCCGTAAATGATCCGGAAGGAAAAGGCTGGGAACTCGCAAAAGCTTATGCAGCAGGAACTGGTGGACATAAAGCAGGTGTTTTAAAATCTTCTTTTGTTGCTGAAGTGAAATCAGATCTGATGGGTGAACAAACAATCCTCTGTGGTTTGCTACAAACAGGTTCTATCCTTTGTTTTGATAAGATGATCGAAAAAGGAATTGAAACAGGCTATGCTTCCAAACTCATTCAATATGGTTGGGAAACGATCACTGAAGCATTGAAGCAAGGTGGTATCACAGCGATGTTCGACAGATTATCCAATCCTGCTAAAATAAAAGCATTCGAATTATCAGAAGAATTGAAAACGATCATGCGTCCATTATTCTGGAAACATCAGGATGATATCATGAGCGGAGAATTTTCTAAGACCATGATGGAAGACTGGGCAAATGATGATAAGAATTTATTGACATGGAGAGCAGCAACAGGAAATACAGCATTTGAAAAATCAACTGTTACATCTGCTAAGATCGCAGAGCAGGAATTCTTTGATAATGGTCTATTGATGGTAGCCATGGTAAGAGCGGGTGTTGAATTGGCATTCGAAACAATGGTGGAAGCAGGCATTAAAGCTGAATCTGCTTATTATGAATCATTGCATGAAACACCATTGATCGCAAATACCATTGCACGTAAGAAATTATTCGAGATGAACCGAGTGATCTCTGATACAGCTGAATACGGCTGTTATTTATTTGATCATGCTTGTAAGCCTTTGCTGGGTGATTTCATGAAGAAGATCGAAACAAATGTGATCGGTAAAAATTTCAATGAAGGAAAGGACAATGCTGTTGACAATAAGAAAATAATTGCGGTGAATAAAGCGATCCGTTCACACCATATCGAAGTGGTGGGTGATACATTAAGACAGGCAATGACTGCCATGAAATCGATCAGTACCGGAGCATAAAAAACTTAGCATGATCAAACGAGATGATATAATAGATTCAAAAAAGTCAAGTGCTTCCTCCAATACAGGAAGCCTTGATTTTATAGCTGCATCATTGCGTTTGAAAAAAGTAATTACCAGAACGCCCTTACAGCTCAATCATCATTTATCCAATAAATATCAATGCAATGTTTATTTGAAAAGAGAGGATCTGCAGGTGGTTCGTTCCTATAAATTACGCGGCGCTTACAATATGATGCTGAGTTTACCGGCCGATCAACTGCAGCGTGGTGTGGTAACTGCCAGTGCGGGCAATCACGCACAGGGCTTTGCATACAGTTGCAAAAAATTGCGAGCAAAAGGAGTGATATTCATGCCCATCATAACTCCCAAACAAAAAGTGAATCAAACAAAAATGTTTGGTGAAGACAGCATTGAGGTAAGATTGACCGGCGATACATTTGATGATTGTGCCGTTGCTGCAAAAAAATTCACAGAAGAAAATAATATGGTCTTCATTCCGCCCTTTGATCATCCTAAGATCATTGAAGGACAAGGAACAGTTGCCGTGGAGATACTGGAAGAATTATCAAATATTGATTACGTATTTATTCCTATAGGTGGTGGCGGATTAAGTGCAGGTGTGGGAACTTATTTTAAAACCATCTCACCGAAAACAAAACTGATCGGGCTCGAACCGGAAGGGGCTCCCGCCATGTATGAGTCTATAAAAGCAGGGTATCCTATAACACTCGATCATATCGATCGCTTTGTGGATGGAGCTGCTGTTAAACGAGTGGGTGATATTACTTTTTCAATTTGTAAAGAAGTGCTGACTGAAGTGCATCTTGTTCCGGAAGGGAAAGTCTGCAGCACGATCTTGAAATTATACAATGAAGATGCTATTGTAGTTGAACCTGCAGGTGCATTAAGTATTGCCGCATTGGATGCTTATGCAGATGCCATTAAAGGAAAAACGATTGTATGCATTGTCAGCGGCAGTAACAATGATATTGACCGCATGCCCGAAATAAAAGAACGTTCATTACAATACGAGGGATTGAAACATTATTTCTTGATCCGTTTTGTACAACGCCCCGGGGCATTAAGAGAATTTTTAAACCATGTATTGGGACCCAATGATGATATTACCCGTTTCGAGTATATGCAGAAAACAAATAAAGAATCGGGACCTGCATTGGTAGGTATAGAATTAAGCGACAGAAGCGACTATGAGGCTTTAATACAAAGAATGCAATCGTACAATATAGATTATTCAGAGATCAATAAAGATGACGCATTATTCAGTTATCTTATCTAATCATCTGGATAAAATATTGGATAATTCGATAGGTAAATTGGCTTTTTTTGAATATTTTTGAAAGCAACGATTGCTTGCCGAAATAAAACAATACTCAGTTATTATAAATTACAGCAATGGCAAGTACAACAGGGTTATATGATCCGTCTTTTGAACATGATGCATGTGGCATTGGTTTCGTTGCCAATATCAAGGGCAACAAATCGCATCAGATCATTTCTGATGCACTGACCATTTTGGAAAATATGGAACATCGGGGTGCATGTGGTTGTGAGAATAATACAGGAGACGGTGCCGGTATCATGATCCAGACACCGCACGAATTTTTCTTTGACGAGTGCGTGAAATTGGGTGTACATCTTCCTTCCTTTGGAAAATATGGCGTAGGCGTTCTATTCTTTCCCAAAGACATTCGATTGAAAGAAGAATGCAGGGATATCTTCAGCAGTTCGGCAGAAAAATTAGGACTGGAAATTCTGGCTTATAGAAAAGTTCCGGTTAATCCAACTGATATCGGACCAACAGCTTTATCTGTTGAACCGGAGATCGAACAGGTATTTATTGCTTGTCCTGATTATATCTCTTCTCCGGAAGCATTTGAAAGAAAATTATTTGTACTGCGCAATTATGCGCAACACACCATCAATAATTCCGTACGAAAAGATGCGATCGGTTTTTATGTTGCATCCTTATCATATAAAACAGTTGTTTACAAAGGGCAGTTAACCAGCTTACAGGTTAGAAATTATTTTCCTGATCTCAGCAATAAAAGAATTGTAAGTGCATTCGGATTGATCCATTCACGTTTTGCAACCAATACATTTCCTTCCTGGAAACTGGCACAGCCATTCCGTTATATCGCTCACAATGGAGAGATCAATACTTTACAGGGTAATTTAAATTGGCTGAAGACAAGTGAAAAAGGTTTTACATCACCTTACTTCTCCAAAGAAGAAATGGATATGTTATTGCCGATCATTTTTGCAGGACAATCAGATTCAGCCTGTTTGGATAATATGATCGAACTACTCACTATGTGCGGAAGAAGTCTGCCACATGTGATGATGATGCTGATTCCGGAAGCATGGGATGGCAATGAACAAATGAATCCTATCAAAAAAGCATTCTATGAGTTTCATGCTGCATTTATGGAACCATGGGATGGACCAGCTTCTATCTCATTCACCGACGGAAAGATCATCGGTGCAACCCTTGACAGAAATGGATTACGCCCTTCCCGTTATTGCGTAACAACTGATGACAGGGTGATCATGGCATCGGAAACAGGTGTACTACCTATTGATCAGAAATTGATCAAAGAAAAAGGAAGATTACAGCCCGGAAAAATGTTTGTGGTGGATATGGAACAGGGAAGAATTATCAGCGATGATGAACTGAAGAAAAATATCTGTTCGCAGAAACCTTATGGCGAATGGTTGAATAAATATAAAATTCGTTTAGAAGAATTACCGGAGCCCAGGGTTTTATTTACACACTTGCATCATGATCAGGTTTTCAAATATCATAAAGCATTTGGTTATTCAACGGAAGACCTTGACAATATATTAACGCCGATGGCATTGGATGGCAAAGAGCCTATCGGATCCATGGGTACCGATACACCATTGGCGATACTGAGTGATCAGCCGCAACATCTTAGTCATTATTTCAAACAATTATTTGCACAAGTAACGAACCCACCGATCGATCCTATTCGTGAAAGACTGGTGATGAGCTTGGCAACTTTTGCAGGTAATAATGGAAATCTGTTAGTGGAAGATCCGTTGGATTGTCATAGTGTAGCATTGAAGCATCCTGTTCTTTCCAATCATGAATTGGAAAAGATCAGAAGTATTGATACAGGGATCTTTCAGGCAAAAACATTGCAAACATATTTTAGAGCAGATGGGAAACCGGGTTCCTTACAAAAAGGATTAGACCGCTTATGCAGATATGCAGTAGATGCAGTAGAAGATGGATTTGAAGTAATTATTCTTACAGACAGAGCGATCGATAGTGACCATGCTCCTATTCCTTCTTTATTGGCAACAGCTGCTGTTCATCATCATTTGATCAGAAAAGGTTATCGCGGTCAGGTGGGTATTATTGTGGAAGCAGGCGATGTTTGGGAAGTACATCATTTTGCTTGTTTGATAGGCTTTGGTGCAACTGCCATCAATCCTTATCTCGCATTGACAACGATCCGTGATCTAAAGATCGATGGAAAATTGGAAACAGAATTAGATGCTGAGCATCTCAAGAAAAATTATATCAAAGCGGTTTGTGATGGATTACTGAAAGTGTTCTCTAAAATGGGGATCTCTACTTTACAATCCTATCAGGGTGCACAGATCTTTGAGATCGTTGGCTTGAACAAACAAGTAGTAGATAAATATTTTACCGGAGCCACTTCGCGTATCGAAGGAATGGGCCTGGATGAAATTGCAAAAGAAGTATTGGCAAAACATTTCTTTGCATTCAGTAAAACTGATATCCCGGTACAACGTTTACCTGTGGGTGGTGTATATCAATGGAAACGAAAAGGTGAATTTCATTTATTCAATCCGCAGACCATTCATTTGCTGCAGCACGCAACAAGTACCAATGATTATGCAAGTTTCAAGAAATATTCAAAACTGGTAAACGATCAAAGTGAAAAAGCTTGTACACTTAGAAGTTTATTAGAGTTCAAACGAAATCGTACTGCTATCTCTATAGATGAAGTAGAACCAGCAGAAAATATTTACAAACGTTTTGCAACAGGTGCCATGAGCTTTGGTTCCATCTCGCATGAAGCACATAGTACTCTTGCCATTGCGATGAATAAATTGGGTGGAAAAAGTAATACAGGCGAAGGAGGTGAAGATGAATTGCGTTATGAAAAATTACCGAATGGTGATTCTATGCGCAGTGCTATCAAACAAGTTGCATCAGCAAGATTTGGTGTGACCAGTTTGTATTTGACTGAAGCGGATGAATTACAAATAAAAATGGCTCAGGGAGCAAAACCGGGAGAAGGCGGACAATTACCGGGTCATAAAGTGGATGATTGGATCGGACGTGTTCGTCATGCAACACCGGGTGTTGGTTTGATTTCTCCGCCACCGCATCATGATATCTATTCGATAGAAGATCTGGCTCAATTAATATTTGATCTGAAGAATGCAAACAGAAAAGCACGTATCAGTGTAAAACTGGTTTCAAAAGCCGGTGTAGGAACAATTGCAGCCGGTGTTGCAAAAGCAAAAGCCGATGTTGTATTGATCGCAGGTTTTGACGGAGGTACGGGTGCATCTCCTATCAGTTCTATCAAACATGCAGGATTACCCTGGGAATTGGGATTGGCAGAAACTCATCAAACATTGGTAAAAAATAAATTACGCAGCAGAATTGTTGTGCAGGCTGATGGGCAAATGAAAACCGGTCGTGATATCGCTATCGCAGCTTTACTCGGCGCAGAAGAATGGGGTGTAGCAACAGCTGCATTGATCGTGGAAGGATGCATCATGATGCGTAAATGTCATTTGAATACTTGTCCTGTTGGTGTTGCCACACAAGACCCTGAATTAAGAAAAAGATTTAAAGGTGACCCTGATCATGTAGTGAACTTTTTCAAATTCATGGTACAGGAATTAAGAGAGATCATGGCTGAATTAGGTTTCAGAACAGTGAATGAAATGATCGGTCAGGTGGATTGTTTAGAACGCAGAGAAAATATCACACACTGGAAATACAGCAAGCTCGACCTGTCTCCTATTTTATATAAAGAACCTGCATCAGAATATGTTGGTTTATACAAACAGGAAGAACAGGACCATGGCATCGCAGATGTTTTGGATTGGAAACTATTGGAAGCAGCAAAACCAGCAATAGAGAAACAGGAAAAAATAAAAGCAGCATTCAATATCATTAATACCGACAGAACAGTCGGGTCAATTTTATCGAATGAGATCAGTAAGAAATATCGTTCAGCAGGATTGCCGGATGATACGATCCATTTCAAATTCACGGGAACTGCGGGACAAAGTTTTGGCGCATTCAACACCAAAGGAATAACACTCGAATTAGAAGGTGATGCCAATGATTATTTCGGCAAAGGTTTAAGCGGGGCCAGATTGATCGTATATCCTGCCAAAGAAGCAACATTTGTTCCCGAAGAAAATATCATCATCGGCAATGTTGCATTTTATGGTGCAACAAGTGGAGAAGCGTTTATTCGTGGCAAAGCCGGAGAACGTTTTGCAGTGCGCAATTCAGGCGTCAATGCAGTTACAGAAGGCGTGGGTGATCATGGTTGCGAGTATATGACCGGTGGTGTTGTTGTAATTCTTGGTGATACAGGAAGAAATTTCGCAGCAGGCATGAGCGGTGGCATTGCTTATGTATATGATGTTAAAGGAAATTTTGCAAATAACTGCAATACAGAAATGGTTGACTTGGATAAAGTATCTGAGGAAGATATTGCTGAATTACAAAACTTAATTCAAAAACACTTTGAATATACTGGTAGTACCGTTGCAAAATTTGTATTGAATGATCTGGAAAATCAGCTGAAGAATTTTGTGAAAGTATTCCCGAGAGACTATAAAAAAGTATTGCAGGAAAGAAAGAAAAAAGTAGAAGCAAGTAAATAGTAAACTAATAAACCAATAAACTCAATGGGTAAGCCAACAGGTTTTATGGAATTCACGAGAGAAACACCGAGTAAAAGATCGGTGCAGGAACGTGTGCATGATTATAAAGAATATATTCAACCATTTACAGAAACTCAATTAAATAAACAGGCTGCACGATGCATGAACTGCGGTGTCCCTTTTTGTCACAATGGTTGTCCCTTAGGAAATGTAATTCCTGAATTTAATGATGCGGTATATGATGGCAACTGGGAAGAAGCATACAGTATCTTAACATCTACCAATAATTTTCCGGAGTTTACAGGCAGGATCTGTCCCGCACCCTGCGAAAGTGCTTGTGTATTAGGAATCAATCAACCCCCAGTTACCATTGAAGAAATAGAAAAGCATATCATTGAAATAGCTTTTGATAAAGGCTTTGTAAAAACACATAAACCCAATATTCGTTCCGGAAAAAAAGTAGCTGTCATCGGATCAGGACCGGCAGGATTGGCTGCTGCTGCGCAATTGAATTATGCAGGTCATGCAGTAACCGTTTTTGAAAGAGATGATGCTCCGGGTGGATTGTTGCGCTACGGCATCCCAGATTTTAAATTAGAAAAATGGGTGATTGACAGAAGAGTAAAATTGATGGAAGAAGAAGGAATAACTTTTAAATGCAATGCTAATGTTGGCGTTAATGTAAGCATCAATGATCTGCTGAGAGAATACAATGCAATTGTATTGGCTGGCGGTTCAACTGTTCCGAGAGATCTGAAAGTTCCCGGGAGAGAATTGAATGGTGTTTATTTTGCTATGCAGTTCTTAAAACAAAACAATAAATATGTTGCAGGTAAGGATCCTTTTGCCAATGCGAATATTGAAAGCAATATTTTATCGGGTGAATTAAAGGCTACCAATAAAAATGTTGTTGTAATTGGAGGAGGTGATACCGGAAGTGATTGTGTTGGGACTTCGAACCGACAAACTGCAAAATCTGTAACACAATTTGAATTATTGCCTAAACCGCCTGAAAGCAGAACAGAACATATGCCCTGGCCAACATATCCTATGATTTTAAAAACAACAACTTCTCATGAAGAAGGGGTTGAAAGAAAATGGTCTGTTGCCACTAAAGAATTTATCGGAGATGAAAATGGAAATTTAAAAGCGATAAGAATTGTTGATTTGGAATGGAAGAGTTCTGTAGATGGAAGGCCCTCCCAATTTTCAGAAGTTGCAGGAAGCGAAAGAGACATTGCCTGTGAGTTAGCATTACTGGCAATGGGATTTTTATACCCTCAAAAAGAAGGTTTATTAAACGAATTGGGCATTGAGTTAGATGAGCGCGGCAATGTGAAAGCTTCTGAAAAAAATTATCAAACCAGTATTTCTAAGATTTTTACTGCCGGTGATATGCGGCGGGGCCAATCATTGGTTGTTTGGGCCATTAGTGAAGGAAGAGAATGTGCCAGAAAGATAGATGAGTTCCTGATGGGACATTCAGTATTAGAGAC
>CAIMKO010000170.1 GCA_903841915.1 uncultured Chitinophagaceae bacterium
CCTGATAATTCAGCAGGCAAAAAATCTACCGAAAGGGTTTCGTCTAAAACATTCAAATGGTGATACTGTATGAATGGGTTTTCAGAAATAGGTTGGTTCTTATTGAATGTTGCGAATACCTGTTTCCCGGATGTTGCGAGTTGTGTTGCTAATGCTTGTCCGATGCCGCCGGACCCTCCGATGATTAAATAATGCTGCATTGTTATTGGAGATATTTCCCAGTATAACAAGCAATGCTGTGATTTGTTTACTTAATCTGAATGCCTAACTTTTATAATGCTCTTTTAGAATGATATATCCCCAATAGCAGTCTTTAAATAAAACACTTACCTACGATCAATTATTCAGCAGTGTATAACACTGGCGAGCAATTTCCAATTCTTCATTTGTTGGAATGATCAATATCTTAACAGGTGAATCAGTTGTATTTATTTCTCTAATCCCTTTTGCAGATTCGTTGTTTTTATTTTCATCGAAGTGAATGCCGAGATATTCCAAATTTGATGAAACCAGTTTTCTGGTAAGCGAATCATTCTCTCCCACACCGGCTGTAAAAACAATAGCATCGAGGCCATTCATCACTGCCGTATAAGACCCTATGTATTTACGGATCTTATATGCATACATATCATATGCTAAAGCAGCTTCTTTATTTCCTTTTTCTATTTCTGCCCGTATATCGCGCATATCACTGAATCCGGTTAGACCCAGCATGCCGCTTTTCTTCAGCAGGATATTATTGACCTGATCGATATCGTATCCCAATTGATTTACTAAATGGAAAATGGCAGACTGATCAATATCACCCGATCTTGTTCCCATCATCAAACCATTTTGGGTGCCCAACCCCATGGAAGTATCTACACATTTACCGGAATCAACAGCGGCCATACTGCAACCATTTCCCAAATGTATGGTGATGATCTTTGCATTTTCTTTATGTAAATATTCTGCGGCTTTTTCGGAAACATATTTATGACTGGTGCCATGAAAGCCATAAGACCTGATGCCGAACTCATGATAGAAGTTCTTTGGAATAGCATATCGATAGGCAACTTCAGGCATTGTTTGGTGAAAAGCAGTATCAAAAACAGCAACCTGTTTTGCTTTAGTGAATATTTTCTCTGCCACTTCAATACCCAGAAAGTTTGGTGGATTATGTAATGGTGCTAATGGAAATAGTTTTTTGATCTGTTCTTTTACGGCAGGAGAGATGATGGTCGTATAAGCAAAACTTTCACCGCCATGTACTACTCTGTGGCCCACTACCTGTATCTCTTCAGGATCTTTGATCACACCTGATTCTGGATCGGTTAACAATCTTGCTACTTCTTTAAGACCTGTTGCATGATCATCAATATCCAAAGTTTCTTTATAAACTTTTTCAATATTGTTTTTATAGGTCTTATGGGTGATGCTTGAATTTTCCAATCCTATTCTATCTACCAATCCGCTGCATATCAATGTTGCTTCCGGCATTTTGATAAGCTGATATTTTATGGAACTGCTTCCTGAATTAATAACAAATATGTTCATACAAAAAATTATTGTTGTGCTTGAATGGCGGTGATGATCACGGTATTATAAATATCATCAACTGTACATCCGCGGCTGAGATCATTGACAGGTTTATTCAATCCCTGCAGCATCGGTCCAATGGCCAATGCACCTGTTTCGCGCTGTACTGCTTTGTAAGTATTATTACCGGTATTGAGATCAGGGAAGATCAAAACACTTGCCTGGCCTGCCACTTGTGAGTTAGGCATTTTTTGTTTACCCACTGCAGGATCAACGGCAGCATCGTATTGAATAGGTCCTTCTACTTTCAGGTCGGGCCTTAATTTCTTGATAATCTCTGTTGCTTTGCGGACTTTCTCAACATCTTCACCCTGACCGGATGTTCCTGATGAATAAGAGAGCATGGCGATCTTTGGATCGATGCCAAACATCAAGCTGCTTTCAGCAGATGAAATGGCTATCTCCGCTAATTCTTCTGAAGTTGGATTGGGGTTCACAGCGCAATCACCAAAAACACAAACCCTGTCTTCCAGACACATGAAGAAGACAGAAGAAACTGTTGAAACATTTGCTTTTGTTTTTACAAATTGTAATGCCGGACGAATCGTATGCTGTGTTGTGTGCAATGCTCCTGAAACCATACCGTCTGCATGGCCTTTATACACCATCATTGTTCCGAAATAGGAAACATCGGTCATCATATCTCTGGCCATCTCATGATTTACATTCTTGGCTTTCCGCAGCTCGTATAATGTTTCTACATATTCTTCGAAGAGGGGTGATTCAACCGGATTGATGATATTCACCGTATTCAGATCGAAACTGAGGTTTAATCTTTTTACGGCAGATTTGATCTCTTCCTTATTGCCCAATATGGTCAGCTCAACAACATTTGTTTTGATGAGCCGGGCTGCGGCCATTAAGATCCTGTCATCGTTTCCTTCGGGTAATACAATATGTTTCTTATGCGATTTTGCCCGCTTCAGTAATTGGTACTGGAACATTCTTGGTGTAATACCTTCGGATTTGAATGTAATGAGTCGGTCTTCAAATACTTTTGTATCGATGTATTTATCAAAAGTGCTAATGGCTAATTCGATCTTTGGTTTATTGTCGGGGTAGATCCTTGATTTTGTTGAACCAACCATGGTAACTGTTTCAAATGTTCCTGATTCAACCTGCACGATGGGAACAACCGTTTGTAAACCTTCGATCAGTTTTACGATTGGGTCTTCCGGCTCCAGACCACCTGTAAGTATCATGCCTGCTACTTTTGGATAATTCTTCGAAAGATTGGCTTGCAGCATGGCAACAATGATATCGGCCCTGTCGCCGGGTGTTACTACCAATGTATTTTCTTTTAATCTTGTGAGGCAATTTCTCAATTGCATAGCACCCACAATTTCATGATCCACTTGATTGGAAAGAAGTGTTTCACCAAACAATAATTTGCCTTTTACTGATTCTACGATCTCTTTCATTGTTGGATTGCAGAGATCTTTGATCAAAGGAATGACGCTGAATAAAACGTCTTTCGGTAATTTATTGCGAAGTGTTGTGTTTAGTTCAAATGCAATTTCCGGTGCGATCTTATTGGCAACCGCCGCCAACACTTGTACTTCTTTATCATGAAAACTTTGATAGCTTGTCAAAATACCGGTTGCTACCTCATCTGCATTTTTTCCGGCACCGTTTGCAATTAAAATAACAGGGATACCCAGGTTTTTTGCAATGGCAATATTGGCGTCAAATTCAAAAGTTAATCCTTCACCTAAGAAATCAGTTCCTTCCACCAACACGAAGTCATGAGTCTCTTCCAGCTTTTTATATTTGGCAATTACTTTATCGATCACCAGCGCCGTGTTTCCTTCGCTTCTAAAATGAAGTACCTGATCTCTGGTAAATGCAAACATATCATTATAATCAAGTGTCAATCCAAACTGTGCAACGATCGTTTCAATATGGATATCCTTGCTGTTCTCCGGAACTTCGTTGATCACAGGTTTGAAATAGGCTATTTTCTTTGTTTTACCTGCCAGCATATGCATCAAACCCAATGCAATGAGGGTTTTACCACTATACGGTTCTGAAGAGGCAATGTAAATTGCTTTGGACATAATCGACTTTAAATTTATATACGATAATTGATTGCTTAAGACATGCAAAAGTTCTTATTTTTTCGAAGTTCTGAACTGATAAATATCACTCAGAACGATATTTAGGGTATTTGTATCTTAAATATACAGTTTCTGTCTTCGTATGTTATAGTGCTTCTTACCGGATTGTTATTAAAATAATAAATATCATCAAAAAATAAGCCCCTTCTCCATAAGAGAAAGGGCTCATCATTTGGCTGTATATGAAAAAAACTATTTTACCGGAGGATTATGGTCATTCATATTCCATCTTCCTTTGAAATTTTTTCTTAGACTATCTGCTTTTGATTGCTGGTCGGGTGTCAATAAGGCTTTTACAAAATCCTTTCTTTGTGTCATCAGGTTTTTTACTTCTTCTTTCTTTTGTTCAGGTAATAAACTATCATTTTCACGAATGGCCTTTATTTTACTCTTAAAGGAAGTTTGACCGGTTTTAATTTTTGCAACCTGATCTTCAGTCAATCCTAATGTCAATTTCATTCTTTCCAAAACGGCTACATTTTTAACCTGGGCATTGATCTCTGTATTTTTCTTATGCTGAGCGATCTGC
>CAIMKO010000171.1 GCA_903841915.1 uncultured Chitinophagaceae bacterium
CTCCGATACCACCATAGGCAACCAGTCGTCCATTGATGATCCGGATTGTTGTGCCATCCACATGAAACGGCAATCCGCCGCCCCAAAGCTCTGCCATGCTGAGCTTCTGCCATCCAATCGCATAGGGCGACTGGACGGCCATGATTAATGCTTCGTGGTAAGAGGCTTCGGTCAGACTGCTGAGTAAATCAGTCAAAAAAAAAGCGTTCAAGCCTTCTGGCGCCGGGAGCGTGGTTATTGTCCTGTCCAGATTGAGCAGTTGTTCGTCTCTTCCCAGACGGTAGGTGAATTCATAATTAAACTCATCCATCTCGCTGCTGCTGATGATCTTTGAGCTGATAACCGCTATGGATTTAATACCGAATAAGTTTCCGAATGATCCATCGGGGCGAACCCGGTATTTTTTGCGTGAATAAAAGAAATCCTTGATCCAGAAACTCTCCTGGCTGTCTAGATAGCCGGTTGACTGCCTGTATTCCCTGGGTTTCTTGAGATCATACTCACCAATGGAATCATCCGAATACAAGAGATTTTTCTGGTCCAGCTTTTCATCTTCTTCCAGGTATCCGGTAAACGAAAAGCTATCTACCCCGCCAACGGTATTTACCCAGACGAATAAATGCTCTTCTTCTGTTGGAGGTCTTAACTGGTAACGCTGGATTGGTGTCTTTTGAACGCCTCCAACAGCAAACCATATATCCCAGGCAGCCTGTTGTCCAAACCCAACCGGATCACCGCTACTGGCTCCGCTTCCTGCATCGCCTGGAAGCCATTCCGCAACTTCACTCCAACTGGTATTGATGCTATATAGCTTTGCGGCTTCCAGAGTGGCATAAACACCGGTATAACTGGTTCCATCTGTAAAATAGGCAGTTATCATGACATCGCCTGCCTGTATGGGGTACAGTCCAAGCCATTCAGGAGCCTGTTGAATTATCAATTTTGTTTGTGGTTGCCAGGTCAGCCAATGAAATTCAATCCAGGGTGTTGCCTCGAGTAAATTCAATTCTGCAACGCCTCCCTTTATTACCCGAAAAACGATTGGAGCTAAACTGTCAATGCTGGCAGTAAAATCTGCATATCCGCTACTTTGTTCAATCACCATTGTTGAAGGCTCCGGAATTGTAATATCCAGTAGCCGTTCCAGTACAGTGCGAAGGTCGATTTCGACCAGACTGACCATTGACCCATTGTAATCGGTCAGCACTGGCATATATTTCTCATCCAGGATAACCAGTTCACCCCGCCTCAGGATAAATGCAACTTCACTATCGGACTGGATGATAAAGGATTTCATGCTTCCTACCAGGTTCACCAACCCTGGTGCATAATCGGGACAAGCCAGTATTGAACTCATATCTTTTCATTTTGAAGCGAAAGATATTGGCTTGTAAGTCCTGTTGAAAGGACAAAAAAACTGCCAAGGGCAGTTGCAGCTACTAACCAGTGAACCCGTTTATCTCTGCGATCCCCCGATAAGGTAATTCATAATTGATCTTATTCAGGATAATTACTACGCCATCAATCACATATCGTTTTCCCCACTGTAAGGCGATCACATCGTTTAGGGTTAACTCAATGTATTTCGTGAATTCCCTGGCCCGAAAAGTCTTCCAGTTCAGAAACTGGGCATAAACTGCATTGTACAGGTAAACCGGTTTGAGAGACATACCGGTATCAATCAAACCATCCATCGATATTTTAGCGGCAGAACAATACGGATAATTAACCAGGCTGGCAAATGATTTTCGACCTTGGTAAAGCGTGATACTTAAAGGCATATTTGAGGTGAAATCCCGCTCATAGTACATCAATGTATAATCCCGTTGCACGTATTTCTGTAACAAAGGAGATTCCAGTGTAATTGAATGCATCACATACTGACTTTGACCGGGAACCTGAATGTTAATCTCAGCGACCTCTTCCCCTGGAAGCTCCGGAAAATCTTTTAAACGTCCGATTTCCTGCCAAACCAATACATTATCCGTATTGCGGATTGTAACGTAATCGCGGTCAAGGCGGGGGACATTCAATATCTCACCTTCAGTCAGTGGGGCCGGTAAATTATAAACCCGGTTAATCCACTCGGGATAATTACTCTTGGTATCCCATTCACTATCCTGACTGACGTATTTCAGTGTAAAACCTTTGGAGGCTTTGATCTCCTGATGGCTCCATCCTTCAAGCTCCCTGATCGGTAGCGTACTGAGGTTTTCAGCCAGAAACAGGTCCTTTTTAAATCTGATCTTAACCTCTTTTTTCTTTTCGTCAATCAGATAGACCATGCAAAACAAATCCTTGATAGTTTTGAGGAATGTCAAAACCTCAAGATTATCCGGCATAAGCTGATTGTAATGGAGCCTGTCCAGGTTAATGTTAATCCGTCCCCGGATCTCATGAACCATATAAAGGACTTTGCCAAAGATAACGGCATTACTAAACTCAGAATCTTTTAACTCATCTTCAGTTACCAAGTATCCCGCATTTTCAAAGATTTTTTCAAGTAAAAAGTAGATTTTGAACTGGAGACAAAACCAGGCATTGGCATTCCAAAGCGGATTCGAGCCAGCTGTATCATACATGGCCAGATGGGTATCGCCCGAAGCACTCCACTGCTGCAAATTAACGGTAAACAAAGTGGTGCCTAATTTGATTTGAAAAGGAGCAACTATATAGATGCCGTTATTGGTTGTATTGGCCAGATCCCATGCAGCAAACTTTGCCAGAAAACTATTGGTCGGATTAGTTTCAGCATCAATAAAATAGGGAAACCATTCGCTGCCCAGATCAAGGTTGGCTAAATTTCGCCCTTCCATCTTTTTACTGAATTCAGTATTCCCGCTTTGAAGCACCAGCCCAATTTCATCTTTAGTGATTGAATCGTAGGCTACTGCGCCGCGCAGTATCTGGACTCCACCCTCTTCTAAAATGAATGTCTGATCCATCACGTCTCCCACGCGTTGAAGTTTTCCCGGCCAATCCAGATTCTGTTGATTGGGTAGGGTTGGGACCGGGAAGGGGAATGAATAGCTTCCTGAATTATCATTCATATACGGGGAAACCCGTTCGATGTTGATTTTACCGCCCAGCGGTAAAGCAATGGCTTTATCATTAACTGTTAGTTTCATATCAGGATTTATAAACTTGCTTCTTAAACTTTGTGATATCACTGATCGCTTCATCCAAACCATTACGCCCATATTTGTTGATATAGGCATTGGCTTTAATTCCAGCTTTGAGCTGTTTATTAAGTTCTTTGATGGCAGCTAATAACTCAGGATCTGGGGATTGTCTTGTTTGATTGGTCAGTTGCGGATTAGCGAGTCCGGCTGTGACATATCCGCCAGAGACAAATCCACCAGTCCGGCTTGCCAGTTGCACCTTGGGATTAAGATCCAGTCGTGCGAGCCGGTTATTTTTACGGGCCATTTCAAAGATGTTGATTAGTGGCTGCAGTCTGGGATTTTTCACCCCAGCCTGAGGGATTACATATTCCCCTTTGTGGACGATTCCTGCAGGTTCATACAGGTCGCCATCACCTGTATAACCTCCGGAGGCGTATCCTTTGCTCTTTTTGCTGCTTCCGGATAGCTGTCCAATCGTCTGAGCCAGCACACTGGCTATACTGACTCCGGCAGTCACGGTATTGATCGTAACCCATGGCTGGCCAAAGGTTAGCGGCGAAGCGGCTACTGCCTTGGCATTGGCTATGGCTGTATTAAATACGATTTGTCCGATGGCAGCCGCCTGTTGAAAAAGAAACATGGCTTTACCCAAGGCGCTCTCTTTGCCAACAAGATCTGCTAGTGATCCAAAAAGGGTAGTGGCTGCACCAAATATGGCATCGCCAATGGCCTGCCGTTTATCCAGTTCTTCTGCTTTGATTGCGATTAGCTTGTCAGAAAGGTTTCGTTCGGCACGTGCAATTTTAGCTGCGTTGCCTTCGGCCTCTTTGATCTCCTGGTCGTGCTGAACACGTGCCATTTCTGTTTCAGCGGCCCACCGCGTTTCATCGGACTGGGCATTAGCCGTATCGATGATGGCCTTATCCATCTGTTTTTCCAGCTCCCCGGCCCTGTTCAGATCAGTGGTCTTTTTAACATGGGCCTTTGTTTTTTCCTCAATGATCTGATTGATCGTTTCATTGAGTTCAAGATCCTGACGGGTTAAATCTTTTTTGTCATTCAACCGCTTTTTCAAGGCAGTCAGTTCATCTTTCCAGCGCTGTTCTTCCAGGGCTTTCTCCTTTTCTATTCCATCTCTGAGATTCTCAATTTTGGTTTCGGCCAGTTCTTTATTGGCTTTTAGGATCAGGTTTTTTGCCAGTTGCTCTGCTTTGACCTGTTTTTCCAGAAACAGCGCATGCGCCTCTTCATATTGTTTGGACCCTATCTTAAAAAGATTCATTTTGGATTGCAGATAGACCAGTTCCTGGGCAAAAAGTTCGGCATCATACTGGTCATCGGTTGTTTTACCTTCAAGATGATCTTTATTGATTAGGGCGACTTTGCTTTTATTGGCGGCTTCCAGAAGCTCTAATTCCTTTTTGGTTTTCTTGTTCTCCCGTTTTTCCTCTTTATCAGTTAGTCTCTCTTCTTTGTCAGCAAGTTCAGAATGGGTTTTACCCAGGTTATTGAGCACTTCAATCTCTTTTTGAATCGCTTCCACTTTTATGTTGCGTGCAGCGACTTCGATTTTAGTCGATCCGGGCATTCGTTTGGCAGCTTCAAGTTCCTGCTCTTTTAAGGCGACAAGGTCTGTTGTTCGTTTTGATTCATCGCCTTCACCATCGAAATTCAGATTGGATGATGGTGACTTTGAAGGTGAAGGAAGCAAGTCTTTTTTCTTCTCCTGCATCAGTAAAATCTGGTCATCAACCAGTTTTAATTGCTGCCGGTAGTGTTCCGCTACATCGGCATTTTCCGCTTCCTGTGCTTTTTTAATTTTTTGGGTGTAATCTGACCGGACGTAAGACAGGTAAGTTAGCTGGTCTTCGGTGTATTTAAGGGTAGTACTCTCCCTGGCTTTCTTATCGGCATTAGCGATAGCCAGGCTGATCTCTTCCTGCTTTAGTTTATAATTACTAAGTGTGGAGTTTAGATTTTCATACTCCAGGTTCAGTTTGGAAACCTGTTCATCAGATTTCGGATCACCGATCCGGTACCGCTCTTTTTCAACCTGGACCAGTTCATCTTCGATGGCCAGTTTGCGTTCCTCTGCTTTTATCGAAGCATTGTTATAGGCCGTACTTTTGGCATTTAGGGCTGCAAGCCGTATTTTCTCAGCATACTGGCCATTGACTTCAGCCAGTTTTAACGCCAGTAGCTCATTGGTAATTTTTTCACTGGTCATCAGACCTAAAAACGAAGGGTACTGGTCTCTTAGGTTTTTGATTAGGACACTCCGGATCGCTTCGTTCTCGTTGGTACGAATAATTGAACCAACCAGGGCGCCCAGGTTATTTTGTTCTTTTATCAGTTCACTGGAATAACCTTTGGTCAGGTTCATCTCCTCCTCCAGGATCTTTTTGGTGGCATTGGCTGCCTCTGCTGCATCTTTCTGTTTCTGGATATAGTATTGCCAGGCTGAAACGCCGGCAATTACTGCAGTGGTCAGAAGTCCTATGGGATTTAATTTAAACGTGGAGTTAACCACCCGCATCGCTTGTGCTGCGCCCCTGAAGTTACCGGTGAGTAGCATTACGGCGGCTGCCCATAAATTGGTCGCTATTATGGAGGTGGCTGTGAGTATGATTTGTGCCCGTTGCACTACGATCTGCCCCAGTGTTGCCTGATTGGCACGGTTCTGCCACATTGTTTGAAGCTTAACAGCAACGGTATATCCGGCAATGGCCAGCGCTGAAGTTACAATAACCCGTCCATAAACAGTGAATACATCAATTAAGACAATCAGTGACCTAAGGAACATTCCGAAGTATCCGGTAACGGTATGCATGGCCGGAGTCAGTCTTTTACCCAGATCATTGGCAACGATGTTGATCCGATTACCGGCCTGCGCCAGTTTGGCATTGTTGTTATCGGTATTGATCTGGGCTTGTTCAATAGCCACATTGGTGCCGGTCATTGCTTTTTCGTATCGCTTGAGTTCTTCCCGGTTCCGGATTAAGGTGTTAGCCACATTAATATTTTCGAGACCGAACATTTTCAGGCTCTCCTTGGGAGTAAGCATTTTCTTATCCAGATTTTCCAGTGCGGTTGACAAACCAACAATGGCGGGATTGGTATCGTCAGCGCCTGTTTGCAGGTGAAGAAGCATCCCTCTTAATCCGCGTCCGGCAATTTCCGGTTGTGAAAAACGGGGGGCCAGGGTTTCGAGCGTGGCTGCCAGCTTTTCGATAGATATTCCGGCCATAGAGGCCGTTGTACCGGCTTTCTCGAACCCAACGGTCAGGTATGGAATTTCTCCGGCGCCTTCCTTGGATCCTGCTCCCAGGACATTAATGATTCTTCGGGATTCATCAGCTGAAACATTGTACTGGTTCATGACCATACACAATCCTTCGATGGCCGGCTGTAGTTTTATTTTGGAGGCATTACTCAGGATAATAGCTTCCTCGGTTACTTTGGCAAGGGCTTCTTTATTTTTGAGAAGTTCCGGGCGGGCTGACCCAACTTTTGTAAAAGCATCAACAATCTCCTGGGCGTTCTGGGTTACCCGGATTCCACCTTCGAGTGTTGCGGTGCTTAACTCTTTGGCCTTTTCGGCAAGCCATTCCAGGTTCTTGCCTGTTAGTCCGGTAAGCGCAGACAGGTTGGATACCCGTTCTTCGAAATCGTTATAGACTTTGACAAGGGCTTTGAAACCGAGTACCAGGCCAACCAAAGCTGCTGCTCCAGCCTGCAGCATGGAGAAATATCGGTTGAAGGAATCTCCCATTTTAGCAAAGCTCCATGATTTTGAGACAGCAGCAATCTGCTGGTTATGTTCGGCCAGAATTCCCTTTAATTCCCTAATTTTTCGGGTATGCTGAATATATTCCTGGCTTCCGATAGTCATTCGGGCCTGTTCATTAACCAGCTTTGTCATCTCGGCACGAATGCTTCGTATATCATTGCTGACTTCCTTTCCGTTTATGAAAAGATTGATCCTGCGATTGTAACTTGTGGCCATTTTAATGTTTTTGGCTAAGTTATTGAGATAGGAGCGAGAGGGAAAGGACAGAATTAGAAAGGGTTATCCTTGTGAATAAAAATGACTATAATCAATGATAGGATAATGAATAATATTATTTTTACAATATAAATCTAATGGTAATCAGACCCATCCACGCAGGATTGGTAATTATGTCCGATTTACTCAGGCATAATAAATATTGGCAGTAATTGTATGAAAGACATCAACAACATACCCAAAATGGATACATTTGCTATAATAATAGCAATTGAGGACTATCGATTTAACGACAGTGCAAATGGAATTGTGCCTGTAAAATATGCCCGAAATGATGCTATCAAATTCAAAAAACTATTAAGAGAAGAATTTGAAGTTCCTGAAGAAAATATAATAATGTGGTTGGACAAGGATGCTATTAAATCTGCACTTGAAGACGAATTAATATATCACATAAGGCAATTAACAAAAGACCAAAGATTTATTTTTTACTATGCAGGTCACGGATTTTATCAATCCTCTCTTAATAAATTGACTTGTTGGGATACACATCCAACAAATTTGAATGGAACGACTGTATCTATAAAAGAAATTTTACTTGACCCGTTGGAGAAATCTGAATGCGAGCAGACATTAATTTTCTTGGATTGTTGTTCAACCTATTTAATAGAAAAGATTACAGGTAGGGACTTTATCTCTAATTTTAATGATAGAGAATTTGATGAGTTCATAAGGTCTAGTAACTACCACGCTATTTTTATGTCTTGTTCTCCTGGCGAGAAATCTTATTCACACGAGGTATTAAAACATGGTATTTGGACATATCATCTAATTGAGGCATTAAAAGGAAATATCCAAGATGTTGTTGTCAGAGATTCCTACATAACCGACAATTCAATAAAAAACTATTTAAAAGTTGCTGTTCCAAAATTCATTACTGAAAAAACGGAATACCGTGGAACCCAAATGCCATACGCAAAAATTAACTCTTCGAGTGATTTTTTAATAAGGCAACTCCCCATCAAAGAAGAAGAAATTAATAATGAATTGCCAAATTTAAAGTTGCAATTTGAGAAGGTCTCGTTTAGAAAAATTGTTTTTCTCCCAATTAAAAGAGCAATGGGATTTCAAAAAGGACATTTTGTGCCAGATAAAGTAAGTCAATCGGGAAACGCTTTTATTCAAAGAGTTTTTGAGGAAAACATAAAAAATGAAATTCAAAAAATATACGAAAACACTAAAGGGATTTTATCACTGAGAAAAAGGCAAATACAAGTATCAGTAGGCATCGGTGGAGGTTCAATTGAACGTAATATATTTCGATATTATGTTGAGATTGAACAAAGCCAAGATGATCCATCAGAAGCAAAGGTTGTTAGAAGACTTATAATAAGGGTAAATCGAAATGAACTTGTTGAAAACTTTGATGACATTTTTCCGCAGCAGATTGATGAAATTGTAATCCCATATGAAGGCGAAATTGACTTCGATGATCTTGTTGAAAGGTTTGAGAATTTGGAGGAAATTGATGGAGGGAAGCTTTATGATAATGAATTGAAAGGTGAAATTGAATATAAAACATATAGCGGATTGACAATAAAAGTTCAAACAGGTAACTTGGAAATAACAATATCACCAAATCGAACAATGAAATGTCTTGAGCTTATTGACACCACTATCGAAGGACTAAAAAAGATAAGTTCAGAAAAAGTCAAGTTATTGAAACGATAACAACTAACTAAGGACAACAACAAAATACCTGCTAGTCGAGTTTCGGTGCTATGTTGATAAGATAGTAATAAATAGTAAACCAGCACTTTGTTGAAAGTTCCCTCGAGAAACTCCCGCTTTGGTTGAATATTGATTTTACTTGATCATCATCCTTGTCGCATTTAAAACCGCATCCGCATTAATCTCCGCCAATTTATCAGCCAGTTCCGGCAGGGTTTGATCCAGTAAAGGGTTAAACCATTCATTAGGGAGCCGTGGTCTAGGATCGTCGCCCCACCAGGTGGGCTGACGTGTGGTGGGATCTTCTGATTTGGCTGTTCGGATTACCATTCCACTTTGCATCTTATAGCCTCGACCAACGCCCTTATGAACAAACACGCCATGCCGCTCAAAAGTATAGGTCACCCGGTCAATCACACCGTATGATTTCTTAGTCAGGGATTTAATGCTTTCATTGAGATTTCGCTCAATTCGTCCAGGGCGATTGATGGTCCCCTCTTTGCCATGCATAAAAAAGGAGGTGCGGTCACGCAATTTGCGTTGCACCATCGAGGCCCATTTTGAGACAGCTTCATTCTGGCCTTTAGCATCAAAATCAGCGCCTGATGTCTGGCCTGTTACTTCAGGTATTCCGGATTGAGTTATTCCCATTGAATCAAAGCTTTATAATTGTGGAGTATTGCTCATAACATTCCACTTCTCCGGATTTACATCGGTCGGCAGTGGTGAGGAGATGGTAAATGTGCACCTGATACCATAGTTTTTATCGTTTTCATTTGCGATAAGTGCTACATTAACGCTGCCCAGGTCGAAATCACGGATGGCTCTTGCCTCCGGATTACGCTTATCGGATTTAATCCGGATGATGATATCATCGCAAATCATTTCCAGATTGTCCCATAATTGATGCATGGCATCATAATCTCCAATATCATTTAAGTGACCAAGGAGTATAAATGCCCCGGATCGCTCTTTCAGCACATTATCACTCTGTTTGTCGGTGAGCGAATAGCGATAACCTTCCAGTATTAACGCAGGATAGTTCACTTTTTTCAGACCGGTAAGTACTTCGTCGAGTTCGAATCGGTAGAAGTGTTTATCAGTAGTGGAATGTCTAATATCAACATGTTGGACAGCCAGGGTTCTGAAATATTGAATCAGGTCGGAAAATTTTGATTTCATGGTAATTACGATTTTACACGGAGTTTTTAACGGATTACACGGAATTTACACGGAGATTAAGCAGAGTTTCGTGAACTATCTTTGTATTTATTGGTCAGATACCTTAGAACTGCGTGAACCGAAAGTTCAGCGTAGCGATCCTGATTGATTAGGTCATCACCAACCAGTGATTCAAAGGTCTTAAGCCATTGTGATTGTTTGACTTGACTTTCGCTTGAAGGCGAAACATTCTTTACCACTACATTCTCCTGAAAAATAAGCGGATAGCATTTTTGCAGCCAGATCATAATCAGACCATAATTGAAGACGATAGCCTGACGGATATCCATCCTGACTGATTTGATTTTTACAGCTTTGTTGCCAATCGTTTCACTTTTGAATTTCTCGTCATGGTTCAGGTAAAGCGAGGCAAGAAATTTATTAAGTGTTGTTTCATCTTTCCCTATCAACCAATCGTTATAATATGATTCAGTATAGATAAACTGACCAAAGGTTATCCCGGCAAGTTTGGGTTTTGGAGCAACAAAATCAGTTCCAGGTATTTTTGGAATCAAAAATTCGGAATAAGAATTTCCGGCCTGGCCTATGAAATCAATCGCTTCAGACAGTTTAAACAGGTCGAAGGGTGAGAGTTTTTTCAACAAGTTTTGGTCAATTCCGGTAAGAACGGATAAAAAGCGGAAGTCAGGTTCTATTCCATTCACTGTTCTCGAAATGGAAATAAATTGCTGTTGGGTAAGTTCCCCCCATGCTGAAGGAGCCTTGCCTGTGGCAGTTCGTTTGAAAAAGAGAATCGGATATTCAATGGCTATTGCTATCATTACTTTATTGAAATTCTTTGAAATAAATTGTGAAACATTGCAATTTATTTCAAATGTTTCACTGATAATTCCTTCATTTTTTCATTCCTTCATTCCTTCAATTTCATGAGTATCATGCCCAGAATGTTTTTTTGTTTGTATTGTCCCGCCGGAAAACTTTTCCGGTTGAGAGTGTAACTTCACTCCAGTCTGATGAATTTGCTGCTAGGTAACTACGGAGCTGATCGAGATAAGCATTCCCAATGTTCCGGTTCCGGTTTACGAGAATAGCAATCCGTTCGGAAGTTGCCGGCTTTCGTTCGGTGTCGTTATTAAAGCCTGATACCGTGGAGGTAAAGAAGAGACCATTATCTGTCAGATCAGCGCCACTCTCCTCCATGAGCAGGGCAGAGGCAAGGTATGCAACTGGTTTGCGAACATAAGAAAGTAATTTCGTCACTTTTGCTTCAGGAAGGGGTTTCACCATCTCTGATTTCACGAAAGCAAAAGCCGTTAGCCCCAGGATAGTAGATATTTCAGTATCTTCAATTAATTGCATGTGTGACTTCATCCTCAGGAATGTCAGCCGGCTTTTGTTAATAAAAACGAGCTCGTTAAAAATGTCTGTCGTTGGTATAAAAGCCGATTTAAACTGAGTGAAAGCAGGCGATTCGGAGAACTCACCAAAATCGGAACTGTTTGTTTCAAGGTATTGCAATACTGTGTCCAGTCCATTAAACCCATTGGTGCGAAAATAGGTTTTGAGATTTTCTTCCTGGTATTTAAATAATCCCTTCACTGAAGTTGATTCTGTCCGTTTAAACCCTCCATCGGAGATATGGGAATTCAACAGGTCAAAACCGATCCAGTAGGCAATATGAATTGCCGAAGATTGAACCAGGCGAAGTAACTCTGCTGTTTTTTGCTCAGTTCCTGTTGGTTCTACGGCAACTTCTGTTTTATAAAAAACTATCAGCTTTTCGTATATACCGATGCCGATAACCGGAATCAGATAATCACGTTCTGTAAGATACTCCCCATTCTTCGGACAATAAATGCAGCAAGTTAAGATGTTTATGCACTGCTATTTTTTACTCGGACAAAGCGGGAAATAACTTTTTGGTATTCAACACCAAAAAAAGTTATTCTCGATTTAGGCCGCTA
>CAIMKO010000172.1 GCA_903841915.1 uncultured Chitinophagaceae bacterium
TGATCCTATCCTCCTTGAAAGATGGTTTGCCTGGTCTTATAAAAATTCGATTGTGGTAGTGATTGTGCGTTTTGTTTGCTCCTTTCCGGAAAACATAAGGTTGATCGATAGCTTGCGTGCAACACAGGCCGCAACAGGAGTCGATTTTGGAGACCTCATACGTGCCCTAGAGGACCTAGCGACCCAATACAGGCAGACCAACTGGACAGATCTATAAGAGTGCTACATTCCAACAAATAGTTCAAACCCCAATTTCAAAAGGCGGTGCATTGTTTTTAGACAAATCTGCATTGTATAATTTAGAAGGACAGTATAATTTGACTGATGCCTTAGGATTGGCAAAGACCAAAACTGAATTATTGATAGGTGGTAACTGGAAAAGATATTGGTTGAATTCTGAAGGAACTTTGTTTGCAGACAAATCTTCTTTGAATCTTGGTAAGATCATGATCCAGGAAGTAGGTGCATACGGGCAATTAAGTCAAAAATTGTTTAATGATTTGTTGAAATTGAGTGTTTCAGGTCGTTATGATAAGAACCAAAATTTTGACGCTAAATTCACACCTCGTCTGTCTGCTGTTATGAAAATAGCTAAGGATAATAACCTGCGTTTTTCCTACCAGCAAGCTTATCGTTTCCCTTCAACACAAAATCAATGGATCAATTTAGTTGTAGGTGGTGGTACTGTATTGTCTGGCGGTCTGCAACAAATGATCGACTATTACAATATGAACGGAAATCCTATTTACAATTCTACAGGAACTCCTATAAAATTCACTGCATTGAAGCCTGAAAGATCATCTTCTTATGAATTTGGTTACAAAGGTTTATTGACCAAACAATTAATGGTTGATGCATATTATTACTTTGCAACTTATGATGATTTCATCACTACTTCTAATGGTTTGCAAGTTGGTTTTAACCCTGTATTGAACAGATCTAATACTGCTTTCAGTGTTGCTCAAAATGCAACCGGAACAGTAAAAACAAACGGATGGGGTTTATCATTAGAATATTTACTGCCTGCTAATTTCTTTGCTACAGGTAATGTATTCTCAGACCAAGTTAGTAGTCAGCCTTCTGATCCAAACTTCATTTCTTACTTCAATACACCTAAAACAAGGTTGAATCTTGGATTTGGTAACAGTGGTTTTGGTCCTAAGAACAGATTTGGATTCAGTGCTACTTACAAATGGCAGGATGGCTTCTTCTATCAAGGTTCTTTTGCTGTTGGTCAGGTTGGTTCTTTTGGTACTGTTGATGGAATGATCAGCTATAAGCTTACAGAGATCAAATCATTGATTAAAATTGGTGCTACAAACGTATTTAACCAATATTATTACACTGGTTTCGGTAATCCTCAAATTGGAGGTCTTTACTATATCAGCTTTGGATATAATGTATTTTAAAGTACACGGGTTAGTAAGTCAGAATCCTCCTGCCATTGAGCAGGAGGATTTTTTTTGCCTCATACGGCAACTGTTTTGGTTTTATACTGCATAATCTTATATTTTTGCCCCTCATTTAACTAATTAATCATTATGCGATCTATTGCTTTCAGAGAAGCGCTCCGTGAAGCCATGAGCGAAGAAATGAGGAGGGATGAAAGGGTTTTATTGATGGGAGAAGAAGTTGCCGAGTATAACGGGGCATACAAAGTAAGTCAGGGTATGCTGGCTGAATTTGGGGCTAAACGTATCATTGATACACCAATTTCTGAACTGGGTTTTGCCGCAGTAGCCGTTGGCGCTGCCCAAAATGGATTAAGACCTATTGTTGAATTCATGACATGGAACTTTTCTGTGTTGCCTTTGGATCAGATATTGAATACCGCATCTAAAATGCTGGCAATGAGTGGAGGACAAATTTCCTGCCCCATTGTTTTCAGAGGTGGTAACGGAAGTGCAGGTCAGCTAGGTGCACAGCATAGTACCGCTTTTGAAAGTTTATATGCGAATATTCCCGGTATTAAAGTGGTTTCACCTTCTAACGGATATGACGCAAAAGGTTTATTGAAGCAAGCCATTCGTTACGAAGAAGATCCGGTTATGTTCATGGAAAGTGAGGTTTTATATGGTGACAAATGCGAAGTACCCGAAGAGGAATATTATATTCCATTAGGTAAAGCAGATGTTAAAAAGGTAGGCCGCGATATAACGATCGTTTCATTTAATAAAATGATGAAAGTGGCATTGGGTGCTGCAGCCGAATTGGAAAAAGAAGGTGTAAGTGCCGAAGTGATCGATCTGAGAACGATTCGTCCTTTGGATTGGCATACCATTTTGGAAAGCATCAAAAAAACAAATCGATTAGTGATTGTGGAAGAACAATGGCCATTTGGTTCTGTAAGTTCTGAAATAACCTATCGTATCCAGAAAGAAGGTTTTGATTATTTAGATGCACCGATCCGCAGGATCACCAGTGCAGATGCACCTATGCACTATGCGCCTAATTTAGCGGCATTGGCCATTCCTGATATTGAAAGAACAGTGAAGTTGGTGAAAGAAGTGATGAATTTAAAGAAATAGGAAATAAATAATATTTCTAAGATCCCGAAGCATCTGCTTCGGGATTTTTAATTTTAAGCTGTGAGAAATTTTTTATTAGTTCTGCTGCTGTTATCTGTTGAGAGAAGTTTCTCTCAGCAAGTTGATGCATGGAATCAAGCAAAAGATACTTTGCATGAAGTAACTGTACAAGCATTCTTGTCCAATAAAAATCGAAAAGATGTTCCTGCGTCTGTTGCAGTGATCTCACAAAAGGAACTGCAAAATATTTCAACATCATCTTTACTGCCTTCCATCAATTCAGTTGCAGGAGTAAGAATGGAAGAACGTTCGCCGGGAAGTTATCGTTTATCTGTTCGTGGCAGCACATTAAGGTCACCATTCGGCGTCAGAAATGTAAAAATTTACTGGAATGAGATCCCGTTGACTGACGCAGGAGGAAATACTTATTTAAATCTTGTTGAGGTAAATCAATTGACGGCTGTAGAAATAATCAAAGGCCCCTCAGCAAGTATGTATGGTGCGGGAACAGGTGGTGTATTATTATTAAGATCTACACAGCCTTTTTTGGCCGCCTCGGCAAATATTTTTAATGCATCTGTCAGCACCGGTTCTTACAATTTATTAAATGAACAAACAAGTTGGGTGCATCAGCAACAAAATTTTGCAACAAGTATCCAGCAATCACACCTGCAAGCTGATGGTTATCGAGAACAATCCGCCATGCGAAAAGATGTACTAAAATGTGATGGAAGTATTCAGTTAAAAAAGCAAGTATTCAATTTTTTATTTTTTTACACGGATCTTTTTTATCAGACACCCGGCGGATTAACCAAAGCACAAATGTTGCAAAACCCCAGATCCGCAAGGCCTGCTGCCGGAACAATTCCGGGGGCAATACAACAACAGGCAGCGATCTTTAACAAAACGATTTTCGGGGGATTGGATCATCAATATAAAATCAGTAAATCACTTTCAACAGAAAGTTCGTTGATGCTGAATCATACTTCATTCACTAATCCAGCCATCACGAATTATGAAAATAGAGATGAGACCAATACCGGTATCAGAACTAAAATTATTTACCATAAAAAAATCGCTGCAACAGATCTTCAATGGATCACGGGAGGTGAGTGGCTATACAATCATGCACGCATTGATGATTACGGGAATAAAAATGGTCATGCCGATACTTTACAACTAAAAGATGATCTCTATGCCAATCAATGGGTTGGTTTTTCGCAGATACAGATCAATTATAAACGATGGAATTTAAATGCAGGAGTAAGTTTCAATGATCAATCA
>CAIMKO010000173.1 GCA_903841915.1 uncultured Chitinophagaceae bacterium
GCAAAGGGATCATCATCAGTGTACCCAATATTCCACCGAAGATGGCCAGCGTTAAAATGGTCATGTAGTTGAAAAAATTCGCGCTGGAAGGTTCCGTTAAAAATAAAAAACCCGGCAAAGTAAAAACAACACCTGCTGCAATGCTTTCACTTGCCGATCCGGTTGTTTGAATGATATTATTTTCAAGGATAGTTGTCTTCAAAAAAAGCTTACCTAACAATATCGACATTACTGCAATTGGGATGGATGCAGAAACAGTCAAACCTGCTTTCAATGCAAGATAAACAGTAGCAGCGCCAAAAATAATTCCGAATACGCATCCGGTGATGATCGCTTTAACCGTAAACTCCTTCATATTCGTTTCAGGAGCAACAAAGGGTTTGAAAATTTTCTTGTCAGACATAGCAGCAATTTTTTACAAGATAATCCGATACTTATTAGCCACAAAAATGTTTTTCATTTTATTTTCTAATACCTTTAAAAATAAAAATTATATATGAGTGTAGAGAATGATCATATCAAAAAAGATAAATTACCCATATCAGTTCCATACATCATTGGCAATGAAGCTGCAGAGCGATTTAGTTTTTATGCTATCCGTGCAATCATGCCTACATTTTTAGTAGCTCAATTTTTTAATCCAACTGCGAATCCTGCATTAACAACTGTTGCAGAAGCAAAATCAAATGAATTAAATCATTTGTTTGTAGTGTTTGCCTATTTTATGCCTTTGATTGGTGGCATTGCGGCAGATTGGTTCTTTGGAAAATTTAAAGTAATACTCTATGTTTCACTAGTATATGCTCTAGGTAATTTAATTCTGGCAATGTCCACACATAATCTTCATGCATTCACTTTCGGATTACTTATTATTGCTATTGCAGCAGGTGGCATTAAATCTTGTGTTTCTGCAAATGTGGGAGATCAATTCAATACATCCAATCAACATTTATTAAATAAAGTGTATGGCTGGTTTTATTTTAGTATTAATGCCGGCTCTGTTTTATCAACCCTCGCCATTCCCATTGTTTATCATTCTTATGGTCCTGAATTGGCCTTTGGTATTCCGGGAATATTAATGTGTATTGCAACTTTTATTTTTTGGCTGGGAAGAAAAAAATATGTTCGTGTTCCTCCATCAGGCATTAAAAAAGAGAATTTAGTAAGCATCTTATTATTTGCTTTTCAAAAAGCATTTTCAAACAGAAATGGGAAAACTATTTGGGAAACTGTTGGTGAAAAGTTTTCACCAGCGGCAATTGATGGAGCACAAGCAGTCCTAAGGATTTTAATGATTTTTGCATTTACCCCCATCTTTTGGGCATTGTGGGATCAAAATTTATCTGAATGGGTCTTACAAGCAAAAAAATTAGATAGACATATTTTTGGAGTTGAATTATTGCCGGAGCAGATTCAAACATTCAATCCAATTTTTCTTATTTCAATGATCCCTGTTTGCACTTACGGAATATTTCCATTGCTGAAAAAAATAGGACTGGAGGCAACACCTTTGCGGAAAATAGGAACAGGATTATTTTTAACCGGAGCTAGTTTTATAATCATTGCATTACTTCAGGAAAGCATTGATGTAGGAAAAATGCCATCCTGTTGGTGGCAAATATTAGCGTATTTAATTTTGTCATTTGCGGAAATCATGGTTTCAATGACTTGTTTGGAATATGCCTACACGCATTCTCCGGTATCGATGAAAAGCACCATGTCTGCCCTGTATTTGTTAGGTGTTGCGGCAGGCAATTTGTTTGTAACCTATATCAACAACAGTATTGCTTCAGGTGGCTTTTTCTCAAAATATTCAGGTGCAGCTTACTTTTGGCTATTCATTAAAATTATTGCTGCTTTTTTGATTCTATTTGTATTGGTAGCAAAGCGGCTGCCTGAAAAAAGTTATATCATTGAAGAAAAAAAGGAATAAAAAATATAAAAAGCCATCAAAGTAGATGGCTTTTTATATTTTCATAAAAACAAAAACTCGATTGTATTTTTGCGGAATGAATATTTTACTTCTTGGAAGTGGTGGTCGGGAACATGCATTGGCATGGAAAATGGCAAAAAGCCACCATTGCGACCAATTGTTTATAGCACCGGGAAATGCAGGCACAGCTCAGTTCGGCAGCAATGTTTTACTTGATATCAATGATTTTGAAGCTCAGAAAAGTTTCTGCATTGATCATAAAATAAACATGCTAGTTGTTGGCCCTGAGGAACCATTAGTGAATGGTGTATACGACTTTTTTAAGAATGATAACGTGCTGAAAAATATAGTTGTGGTTGGCCCTTCCAAAGAAGCGGCACAATTGGAAGGCAGTAAAGCATTCTCAAAAAAATTCATGCAAAGGCATAGAATTCCAACAGCAGGATATGCTGAGTTTACAAAAGAAAATTTTGAAGAAGGAAAGAAATACTTGTCGAAACATGAATTACCCATTGTATTGAAAGCTGATGGACTGGCTGCAGGAAAAGGTGTTGTCATTTGTATGGATCATGCCGAAGCATTGCAGGTATTTGAAGAGATGATCATCCACAAACAATTTGGTGATGCATCGAGTAAAGTTGTAGTGGAAGAATTTTTGGATGGCATTGAAGTAAGTGTTTTTGTTTTAACTGATGGAAAAGATTATCAGATCATAGGTCATGCAAAAGATTATAAAAGGATCGGCGAAGGTGATATAGGCCCAAACACAGGCGGGATGGGTTGTGTAAGTCCTGTTCCTTTTGTAGATGATATTTTCATGCAGAAGGTTGAAGAGAGAATCATTCAGCCAACGGTAGCCGGATTACAAAAAGAAAATTTAGTGTACAATGGTTTCATCTTTTTCGGTTTGATAAAAATCAATGATGATCCTTTTGTGATCGAATACAATTGCAGGATGGGAGATCCTGAAACAGAGGTAGTGATACCAAGATTACAAACAGATCTTGTTGCCATGTTCGCGGCAATGGATAACGGAACATTGGTTGATGTGAATATTTACACCGATGAAAAAAAATATGCAACAGTGGTTGCGGTAAGTGGTGGGTACCCGGGTGATTATAGAAAGAATATACAGATTAATGGGTTTGCGGATCTGCAAACAAATAACGACTCAATTGTTTTCCATGCAGGAACAAAAATAAATGAGGAAGGAAATTTGGTAACAAACGGGGGAAGAGTGTTAACCGTTACTTCCGTTGCCGAAACAGTTACTGATGCTGCAAAAAAGTCAATGAAAGTATTGGAACAAATACATTTTGAAGGTATGTATTATCGAAAAGATATCGGGTATGAATTTGATTCAAGAACGTGAGTCGTTAATCGTGAATCGCCAGTTGAAGAACGTTCCTAAACTTGCGATTCACGATTAACGATTTACGCTGTTCAGCAGCATTTTAAGCCCAGAAGAGTGCGATTCTTCCACTGGAAGAATCGAAGACAACCGCAGCAGAATAAAGAATTATTTGCCGGCTTCCAAATAAAATTATTCTTAATATAACCCCATTCCTTGTTAAAACGGCCTCAATCCCTGAAAAATCAAGTTTTTAAGCCTTGTTATTTCCATTATTTTCGTTCACCTTTGCAAACATTCATTCACGAACTGAGATTATCTAAAATACATGTCACTTTTTAATTTTTTTACACAGGAAATTGCCATCGATTTGGGTACAGCCAATACCCTTATTATTCATAACGATGAGATAGTGGTAAACGAGCCAAGTATCATTGCATTAAACCGTAATAACCCTAAAGAGGTTTTGGCGGTAGGCAAGAAGGCATTGCTGATGCACGAAAAAACGCACGAGAGCATCAGAACGGTGCGCCCTTTGAAAGATGGCGTAATAGCCGACTTTAATGCTGCCGAGCTGATGATCCGTGAATTGATCAAGCTGGTTTATCCAAAAAAACCTTTATTTCCGCCTAGTTGGAGAATGGTGATCTGTATCCCCTCTTCTATCACTGAAGTTGAAAAACGTGCGGTGCGCGATAGTGCTGAACAAGCCGGAGCAAAAGAAGTATACATGATACATGAACCAATGGCTGCTGCATTGGGTATTGGTATTGATGTGGAAGAGCCCGTTGGAAATATGATCATTGATATTGGTGGTGGTACAACAGGTATTACAGTGATAGCATTGGCAGGTATTGTTTGTGATCAGTCCATTCGTATTGCGGGTGATGAGTTTACAGCCGATATCATGGAAGCATTACGCCGTTATCATAGTTTATTAATAGGCGAGCGTACTGCGGAACAAATCAAGATCAATGTGGGCGCTGCCATGAAAGATCTGGATAATCCTCCTGACGATCTTCCTGTAAATGGTCGTGATCTGGTAACCGGTATTCCAAAACAGATCATGGTCAGCTATCAGGAAATTGCAGAAGCACTGGATAAAAGTATTTTTAAAATAGAAGAAGCTATATTAAAAGCATTGGAAACAACACCGCCTGAACTTGCTTCAGATATTTACAGAAGAGGTTTGTATTTAACAGGTGGTGGTGCTTTACTTCGCGGATTGGACAAACGCTTAAGTGCTAAAATAAAATTACCTGTTCATGTTGCTGATGATCCGTTAAAGAGTGTGGTTAGGGGTACAGGCTTAGCTTTGAAGAACTATCAGCACTTTCCTTTCATCATGAGATAAAAAATGAAAAGCTGAAAAACTAAAAACTAAAACAAGAAAATCATCTTTTAGTTTTTAGTTTTTTTATTATAGTTTAATGAAGAATATTTTCCTTTTCATACGCAATTACATCAACCTCATCTGCTTCCTTACGCTGCAGATCATATGTATTGTAATGCTGAGTCGAAACAGTCAAACACATGAGGCTTTCTTTGCTTCGGCATCAAACGAGATCACGGGAAAAGTTAATAAGCAGTTCGATAATTTTTATTCCTATTTCCGTTTACAGGAGATCAATCGTCAATTAACCGCAGAAAATGTAAGGCTGAGAAACGAACAGCAATCAAATTTCATTGTACCAGACAGCAGCAGAAAAATTGTAACAGATTCTTTAAATAAAGATTCATTGAATCGTTATAGGAAATTTTACTACTTGCCCGCAAAAGTTGTCGGCAGTACAGTTACATTACAAACTAATTTTCTTACATTGGAAAGAGGAAGTTTACAGGGAGTAAAAAAAGGGATGAGTGTAATTAGTCCGGAAGGCATCGTGGGCGTAGTAACCGAGGTGAGTGACAATTATTGCCGGGTAATGAGTTTGCTTCACCGCAATAGTAAAGTGAGTGCGATGCTCAAGAAAGATAATAATGCAGGTAGTATTGAATGGGATGGTATTGATCCCAGCTACCTTACTTTAAAAAATATTTCAAAAGGCGCACAGGTAAAGAAGGGCGATTCCATTGTTACCAGTAATTATTCTGCCAATTTTCCGTCGCGTATTATGATCGGAACGGTTGCAGATTTTACCGTTGATCCCACTACCAACTTTTATAACCTAAAAGTAAAAACGGCTGCTAATTTTTTCACATTACAATATGTATATATTGTTGAAAATGTACGTTATACAGAGCAGACTAAATTAGAAAACACGAAGCCAAAAGGAAATGAGTAGTATTCTTAAAAATATCATTCGGTTTATTCTCTTCATCGCCGTACAGGTCTTTGTGCTAAATAATGTGCCGCCCTTACATCAATTCATCGTACCCTATTTATACTTCTTATATATCTTATGGTTACCCTTTAATATCAACAGGTTTTTTTTACTGATACTGAGTTTTGCATTTGGGCTAACCCTGGATTATTTTACAGGAACACCCGGCTTACATGCAGCGCCGTGTGTACTCATTGCTTTTATTCGGCCCTTTTTATTAAACTTACTGATACCTCAGGAAACAACAGAACAGAGCTATCTTGAGCCTTCCATCAAAAGCATGGGCTGGGCGCCTTATAGTTTATATGCATTTCTGTTAACCTTTTCTCATCACTTTTACTTGGTTTTGATAGAATGGTTACAGTTTGGAAATTTCTTTTATTTTATCGGGAAAGTGCTCGGTACTACTGCAATTAGTTTACTACTGATCTTTATTTCAGAAATGCTTTTCTTCCGTAAAGCAAGATTTAGAACCAATGCGTAAAGATGCTTTTCTTATAACGCTCGCAGCATCAAAGCATTCAGCTATTGTTGCGCCTGCCTGCCGGCAAAGGCAGGTCGCATACTTGTACAACATCTTTTCATGGGGACGCAGCTTTTATCTTCACATTTGCTCAATGCACATTGTTGAATAACTTTTTTACAAAACATTATTGAATTATCAGTTTGTAATCATCAACTTTGTGATACTTCATCTCATAAATAATCTTCTACATTCTATATGTCGGTATTTAATCAAAGCAGAAGCAGGGTAATACAGATCATATTTGCTGCCGTATTTATTGTGATCGTTGCCCAACTGATCAATCTGCAGGCCTTTTCTCCCAAATACAGGTTGGCCGCAGAAAACAATGCCATTTACAGGAAAGTGATCTATCCTGACAGGGGAATCATTTTTGACAGAAAAAAAAGAAGCCTGCTTGAAAATACCATCATGTTCGATCTTGTTGTTACCCCATCCGAATCCAGGGGTACGGATACATTAACCTTATGCAATCTCTTAAATATTGATACCACAGACTATAAAAAAAGGATGCGGGAAATTATTTTCAAGAATACATCTGTTCGCCCCAGCGTTTTTGAACCATTGCTCACTCCCGAACTATATGCCAAGCTGAATGAGAACATGTATAAATTCCCCGGCTTTATATTAAGTGAACGTTCTGCCCGAACCTATCCTTACAGCACTGCAGGAAATGTGCTGGGCTATATTGCTGAAGTTGATACAGGGTTTTTAAGAAGACATGCCGATGAACATTATGAAATGGGCGATTATGCAGGTATGACAGGGCTTGAAAGGGTCTATGAAAAAGTATTAATGGGTCAACGCGGAATTAAAAGATTGATACGGGACAATAAAAGCAGGTTGCAGGGGTCATTTGAAAACGGGCTATATGATACTGCACAAATTGCAGGTAAGAATTTGTATTTAAGTCTTGATGTTGAATTGCAACAAATGGCAGAAAAATTAATGACCAATAAAGTGGGGAGTGTTGTTGCCATTGATCCGAAAACAGGCGGGATTTTATGTATGGTAAGTGCCCCCACTTACAATCCCAATTATTTAACCGGAAATCAAAGAAGAAAACATTTTGCTGAATTGGCACTTGATCCGAGATTACCATTTAATAATCGTGCATTGGGCAATAAATATTCTCCGGGTTCAACATTTAAAACAATTTCCGGAATTATTGGTTTAACAGAAGGTGTAATTACAGAACGCACAACTGTTAGTTGTCCAGGTTATTTTGAAGGTTGCGGAACAGGCAAACCAAAATGTTTGGATAAAGGCGTTTTTAATTTTAAAGAAGCTGTTGCATTCAGTGATAATACTTATTTTTCTACAGTCTATAAAAGAATATTGGATCAATCGAGATACGGTGGTGCGGACAGTGCATTAAAAGTGTTTAATAAATATGCAATTACTTTCGGGCTTGGTCATAAATTAGGAGTTGATCTTCCCTCAGAAAAAAATGGCAACCTTCCTATTTCTTCTTATTATAGAAAAATTTTCGGGCCTAAATGGTATTCCTGCAATATCATTTCAAATGCCATCGGACAAGGTGAAGTACAAACAACGATGATACAATTGGCAAATGTAATGGCCATCATTGCCAATAAAGGATGGTATTATGCACCGCATGTTGTTGATTCAATTGAAGGTGGTGATGAATATAATATGCTGGATACCTTTAAAATAAAACATTATACTGATAAAAGGATCCCTGATTCAATTTTTGATGCAGTGCAGGATGGCATGCAGGGTGTTGTTGATTTTGGAACGGCTGCAGGCAGGTCAAGAATTCCAGGTATTGTAATGTGTGGAAAAACAGGAACTGTTGAAAATTATGATCATGGAATCAAACAACAAGACCATTCTTTCTTTGGCGCATTTGCACCAAGGGGTAATCCTAAAATTGCTATTGCCGTTATTTGCGAAAATGCAGGGCAGGGTGCTTGGTATGCTGCCCCTATTGCAAGTTTACTCGTTGAAAAATATTTGCGTGACTCTATTACAAGCCCGGAAAGAAAAGTACAGTTTGAAGAATTGAAGAATACAAATTTGATACCTCGTTTGATGCGTTTAGCAATGAATAAAATGGATTCATTAAAACAGATCAAAGAAAATCAATTGTTGCTTCAGCAAAGAATGGATAAAGAATCAAACGATACTTTAGACGGCGAAGATGGCACTGAACAGGAAAATGCAAAACCTGTTACACCCAAGTCATCCAAAGATGCAGTTCCAAAAACAAAGAACACCGCGGCAGCAATTTTAGTGAATGAAGAAAGAAAAAATAAAAAAATCTCAAGAACAATATAATTAATGAATAATAGAAATACTTCTATTTCGCAAGGTATTGATTGGGTTGTTGTATGGCTCTATGCTGTTTTAGTAGCTATTGGCATATTATGCATTTTTATGGTAGAGTTTAAACCCGGCACAGATTGGATGCAAACTTTTATAAGTGGTAAAACCAACTACAGTAAGCAATTGATATTTTCCGGGGTTTGCGCTGTTGCTGCCATATTCATTTTACTGGCAGACAGCAAATTGTTTACTGCATTTGCCAACCTTCTATATGCCTTCGGGATTTTGTTGATGTTTGCCACATTTGTGATTGGCAAAAGTATCAACGGTTCTAAAAGCTGGATCCCATTGGGTGGCGGATTTAATTTACAACCGGCGGAATTATGTAAAATATTTACAGCATTGGCATTAGCCAAATTCTTTTCAAGGCAGGAAACGGATTTCAGCAAATTAAAATCACAGATCATAGGAGTTAGCATTGCTTTGGCGCCTGCTGTTCTTTCTCATTTTCAACACGAGGATGGATTGGCATTGGCTTATCTGTCATTCTTTCTGGTTCTGTATCGTGAAGGTCTTCCTCCGCAAATTTTAATCATCGGCACAACATTCGGCATCCTGGTTGTAGCCACACTTATTCTGGAGCCCAATACTTTAGCAATCATACTTACAGTAATAGCGATCATAACTATTTATTTTTTACGAAAACCAATTAAACGAAAAAAAAATATATTACTCCTGATCATTTCTTTATGGGTTCTTGCAGTTGGCATACAAAGGTTTGCTGTACCCTATATTTTTAATAATGTTTTTGAATGTTACCAGAGTACGCGTATCTATAGCATGGTGGGCAAAGATTATGATTGCAGTATGAATCATCATAAAAGTAAAGGCAATGAAAAGGCTGCACGAAAACCTGATGATTATAATGTACGACAAAGCAAAATTGCCATTGGTTCCGGTGAATTATTTGGCAAAGGTTTTTTAAAGGGTACACAAACCAGAGGAAAGTATGTGCCTGAACAGCATACCGATTTTATTTTTACATCACTCGCAGAAGCATTTGGTTTATTTGGCTGTGTCATTTTTCTCGGCATTTACTTAATTCTTCTCAATAGGATCATCCGTATTGCCGAAAGGCAAAGAAGTACATTCAGCAGGGTATATGGCTATAGTGTGGCCAGTATCATCTTTTTTCATATTACCGTGAACGTTTGTATGACGATCGGGCTTTTCCCTATCATTGGCATTCCCTTACCACTGGTCAGTTACGGAGGTTCATCTTTACTTACTTTTTCCATTCTCATTTTTATTTTAATCAGATTAGATGCCGACAGGCAAATGGTATTGAGATAATATTTTCAAAATTGAAGGGAAGAAAATTAATCAGAAACTATTATGATTGAAAAGCATTTTCATCATCAACCTACATTTACAATAATCCCCCTTTCCGAAGGGAGCTTTACAGTTGACAAAACAAAAATATTCTATCCTTTTGAAAAAGATAAAGACCATTTGCAACAAAGATCAGTGGGCAGTTTGTTGGTAGAAGTGCAACCGTTTGTCATTATCACTTCCACGGATATTTTATTGATCGATTGCGGCTTGGGCTTTAGTAAAGATGGGGAATTACAAATTCATTCTAACTTAAAATCGAATGGGATTAAGCCCGATCAGATAACAAAAGTATTAATAAGCCATTTACACAAAGATCATGCAGGTGGGCTCAGTAAAATGGATAAGTTTGGTAATTATCATTTATCATTCCCCAATGCAAGATATTACGTGCAGCGAAAAGAATTTGAATTTGCCATAGAAACAGGTTTTCCTTCGTATATGAGTGAGGAGATCTCAGCACTAAAAAATAATCCACAGGTTGAATGGTTGAACGGTGATGGAATGATCGATAACAGCATTCAATATCAGATGACTTCAGCACATAGTCCTTTCCACCAAGTATTCTGGATTAATAATGGAGCTGAAAAACTATTTTTCGGTGGAGACGATGCGCCACAATTACAGCAAATGAAAAATAAATTCGTTGCCAAGTATGATTTCGACGGAAAGAAATGTATGGAACTTCGGCAGCAATGGTGGCAACAAGGGCAGGAAGAGGGATGGACTTTCTTATTTTATCATGATATCAAAACGCCTTATTACAGGATGATTAAAAAAGAGCTTTAATGATAAAGCTCTTTTTTATTTTTTACTATTATCGTTGTTTATTTTGTTGCCTTTGCTCCTTCATCTTTTGCCTGTTCTCCAGTTCATTTTTAATATAACTACCAAATTCTCTTTCTGACAGAAACCCTTTATTTACTCTTTCATCAGTTCCCAATACCTTTTTAAACTCTCCCCAATACTTCTTCTTTAAAGAAAGTAATTTCTCATCTAACCCGATTACATCATCTTTCATAGATTTTCTTGCATCATTCATTTCATCGGTGTAGTTATAATAAACCGGCCAAAATTTTTGTGCTTCGTCAGAAGTCAGATTCAATTGCCTGGTCATATATGCGATCTTCAATCCTTGAAGGTTTCCCAGGCCGCCGGGTTGCTGCGAAAAAGTTGTTCCACTTATCAGCAATGCAAGTATCAAAAAATATTTTTTCATGTCGTATAAAATTAGTCAGTTTTTAAGGGTGCCTCTAAATAGGTTTCCGTATTTTCATTTAAATATTGTTCCAATTCCTCATCACTGCTTAGCTTAAGGCTTTCCTGAACATTTTTTGCGTCTCCCCTCATCTCCACTTCCTCATCGTTTAATGCCACAACATGATCCTTAACGTAAGTATTTAGCTCTTCATCGCTTACTTTTTTTATTTCTTTGATAATGTATGAAGGCGAATTATGATAGTTGTAGAAAAAACTTCCTGAAACTAATACACCGGCAATAATGACTGCTGCTGCATAGCTGACCCACTTTCGTGTATTACTGAATGAAATGACTTTTGCGGTACTTTTTTTGTATGCTGTAACCGTAAGGTTTTCAAAATAATTAGAAGGAATGCTATACACGTTTTTTTTGCCGATACCATTCAAGGAAGAAGCTATTTTCTCCAGCTCGGCAAATATTTCGTTTTCTTTTGTTTCAATTCGGGAGATAACAGTATTGGATAATGTCTCAAAATATCCTGTTGGTACTTGATAAACGTTTGAATCAGCTATTTCAAATAGTATTTCCCCACTTATCCGCGCTCGAATGACAGTAGCCAAATGTTCAAAATAACCGGTTGGGACGGTATAAACATCCAGCTGCCGTATCGTTGCGAGAATGGGGGTATTTGCTTTTAACTCTTCCAGTATAAATCCCGTCTTTTCCATTTTAGTGTCTTTAAGACTATATTATTAACAGTTTGTTTAACGATTCAGGATAAAATCCTCGATTTTCTTTGCTGCATGATGGTAACTAGCCTTTAAAGCACCTTCGCTGGTATCCAATATACGACTCATTTCCTCATACGGCATTTCATCATAATATCGAAGGTTAAACACCAATCGTTGCTTTTCCGGTAGATTTTGAATGGCTAATTGTAATTTCCATTCCAATTTATTAGCATCAAACCCTTCATCTGCCTTTATTTTATTACTCAATCCGCTTTCAACCCCATTTATACTAACAACTGCCTTTTTCTTCTGTTGTTCCAGAAAAGTAAGGCTCTCATTGGTAGCAATTCTATATAACCAGGTGAATAATTGACTGTCTTCTCTAAAATTTTCCAATCCTTTCCACACTTTGATAAACATATTCTGCAATACATCATTGGTGTCTTCATGGTCTACAAGCATTCTTCGGATATGCCAGTATAATTTTTCCTGATATTTTTTGATAATAGCAGTAAATGCCTTCTCTTTTAACAGGGGCTGGCTGAACTCGTACAACAGTTCTTTGTCGTCCATATGCATGCAGGGAAATTAGAAAAATAAATTGATACGCTGCTCAAAGACTTGTTTTATGCGGGAAAGTTTAACCTACACCAAAAGAAAATAAATCAGATGAACTGGTGGTAATTTTACTGTAAAAGAATGGAACAAAATAATACCGGTAAATACTTCCACAGGTATACACATCAGATATACAGAATATGTAGCTTTGCTTTCCTTAAAACACGAAATAATATGAAAAAAATTCTTCTATCAATTGCTTTAGTGCTTTTCATATTCCGCACCTATGCGGATGAAGGCATGTGGATCCCGCTTTTATTAGGCGAACAAGTTTACAAAGACATGGTGAAAAAAGGTTTGAAACTGAAACCTGAACAATTGTACAGCATCAACCAATCTTCCATTAAAGATGCCATTATCATTTTCGGGGGCGGATGTACCGGCGAGATCGTTAGTGACAAGGGTTTGATCTTTACTAACCATCATTGTGGTTATGATGCCATCGCCAATGCATCAACTGTTGAACACAATTATTTAAAAGATGGGTTCTTTGCTGCCGATATGAGCAAAGAGATACAATCTAAAATATCTGTTCGTTTTTTGAACAGGATCGAAGATGTTACTCAAAAAGTAATGGATGCTTTGGGTAAGACCGAAGGCATGGAAAGAGCACAAAAATTAATTGCCGCACAATCATCCATTGTAAAAGAAGTTGTTGGTGCTGATGAATTCAAGGCAGCGGTAGTGGTTAGTTTGTTTAAAGGCAATCAATACTTTTTGTACGTTTACGATGTTTTTAAAGATGTTCGTTTAGTAGGTAATCCTCCTGAAAGCATTGGCAAATTTGGCGGTGATACCGATAATTGGGAATGGCCAAGACATACCGGTGATTTTTCGGTATTTCGTGTGTACATGAGCAAAGATGGAAAGCCCGCAAACTACAGTGCAGATAACGTTCCGTTGAAACCTAAACATTTTTTACCTGTAAGCATCAAAGGTTTTAAAGATGGTGACTATAGTATGATATTCGGTTATCCCGGCAGCACCAACCGCTATGAAACTTCTTTCGGTGTTAAGTTAAGTACCGATATCAATAATCCTACGCTAGTGAAGCTTCGTGACATGCGTTTGAAATATATGTTTACTGAAATGATGAAAGATCCTGCCATTAAATTACAACTCGCTTCCTCTTATGCTTCCATCGCCAACTACTGGAAATTCTATGACGGCGAAACAAAGCAATTATTGAAATATGATATATACGGGCAAAAACAAAAAACAGAAACCGACTTTGTTTCCTGGGCAAAAGGAAAGGCCGAGTACGAAAATATCTTTACTGATTATCAGAAAAACTATGAAGCATGGAGACCATATGCCACACAAGCCATGTATATGAGAGAAGGGATCATGGGTTGTCCGTTATTGGCCTACACGGCAAGCTGGAGCGGATTGGAACAAGTTCTCAGTAAAAAAGATGCAAGTAAAGAAGATATTGCTAAAGCCATCAACAATGCAAAAGCTGCTAGAGAAAACTTCCTGAAAGATGAAAACAAAAAAAGCGATCAGAATATTCTGGCTTCTGTGCTGATGATGTACAATACCGATATTGCTAAAGAACAGCAGCCTGCAGGTTTTTATGAAAGCCTGTTTAAAAATTTCAACAGCATTGATGAAAGCCCGTATAAAAGATATACTGCGGATGTTTTTGAAAACACCATGGCATTCGATGGCAATAAATGGAATGATTTTATAGCAAACCCAACCCTTGCAGCTTTACAGGCCGACCCTGCTTATAAAACAACAATGGCTTTTGTAAAAAACTGGAATCAGAATTATTTACCGAAAAATCAGGCTTTCGTAAATAAGAACAATGATTTGGGCAGAGAATACATGAAAGGTTTATTCGAAAAAGAACCAGCAAAAATGAAAGGCACTTATCC
>CAIMKO010000174.1 GCA_903841915.1 uncultured Chitinophagaceae bacterium
ACTGCCGTTTTTCAATTCAGCATCCCCGATTCTTATACGGCCACATCATTGCATGTTGTGGCTTATACAAGATGGATGTTGAATTTTGACAGTGCTTTCCTGTTCAATAAAGAAATTCCTGTTACACAATTAAAAGTTTCAAATACAGCAAAACCGGCTTCCCTCAGAAGTATTCAATTTTTTCCTGAAGGCGGAGATCTGGTAACCGGCTTACAAAACCGAATAGCATTTAAAGCCAACGATCAATTCGGAAAACCTGTACAGGTTATCGGGGCAGTTAAAACGGGCACTGGAGTAGTTGTTGATTCTTTGATTGCGGAGCATGATGGTATGGGCACATTTTCCATCACGCCGAAAAAAAACGAGTCCTATCTCTGTTATTGGATGGATGAAACAGGAGAAAACCATACAACAGCATTACCTGCTTCTGTTGAGAGCGGAGTGAACTTTGATCTACAACCATTACCGGGAAAAACAATTATAGCTGTAAAAAGAGTAGCAACGGTTCCTGAAAATCTAAAAACATTGAATCTTGTTGCAACGATGAATCAACAATTGTTTTATCGTTCTAAAATAAATTTCACAACAAAAACTTCGGTATTAGCACAAATTCCAACCACCGATCTTCCATCAGGAGTAATCATCGTTACTTTATTTGATGCGAATTGGATTCCTCTTGCAGAAAGAGCTGTTTTCGTAAACAATAATCAGCATCAATTCAATCCAAGAGTTTCATTTCCGGTTATAGCATTAAACAAAAGAGCTAAAAATGTTATCGAGATAGATGTGCCGGATACCGTTGCCGCCAATCTTTCCATTGCGGTAACAGATGCTTCGATCATCAGTGACAGCAGTACCAATATCATTTCTCAATTTTTATTAAGCAGTGATATTAAAGGCGTGATCAATAATCCTGCTTATTATTTTTCAAGCAAAGCAGATTCTGTTACACGTCATTTAGACCTTGTAATGCTTACACATGGCTGGAGAAGATTCAAATGGAACGAAATCGCTTCCAGTAAATTACCACAGCTTACTTATCAACCTGAAACTGAATATGTGATGATCAAAGGAAGGGTCTTTGGTAATGCCTTTGATAAATTACCGACTAAACCATCGATCAATATTTTCATGACCGGAAAAGACAGTACCAGAAAATTATTGTCGTTACCCATAGAACGGGATGCTTCTTTTACACACAACAACGGGATATTCTTCGACACATTGCAGCTGCGATACATGTTTAATGGAGACAGGAAATTAACCGACCTTTCTGAAATACGTTTTCAAAATGGGTTGTTGCAGGAATCTCCTATCAGTTCAAACTTTCTACATCAATCTGTTTTATGGAATAGTTTTTCGGATAGCAGTGGTCAAAGGAAAATAAGAATGATGCTTGAAGAGCAGGAGCGTTTGGCAAAAATAAGGGCTTCGGTTACATTGAAAGATGTAGTGGTAAGAGCAAAAGGCAAAAGCCCTCTACAGATAATGGATGAAAAATATGCAAGCGGGCTTTTTGCAGGGGGTGACGCACAGCAATTTGATATTGCGAACGACCTGATCGCACAAAGTGCCGTTAGCGTCTTTCAATATTTACAGGGGCGTGTGGCCGGATTGACGGTTAACATGAATACGACTCAACCGAGTTTGACCTGGCGTAATAGTAAAACCGATTTGTTCTTAAACGAATCGCCTGTTGAAGCAGACATGCTCAACAATATCCCCATGTCGGATGTTGCATACATCAAAGTAATGCGTCCTCCATTCTTTGGCGCAATGGGTGGTGGTGCAGGTGGTGCTGTTGCCGTGTATACACGCAATGGATCAGAAAAAAGGCCTTCCTCAAATACCGGTACGAGTATGCCAAAGTCTTTTGTAGCCGGATATACAGCTTATAAAGAATTTTATTCTCCCGATTACACGGTGCCTCAGCCATTCAATGATCCTGATATGAGAACCACTTTGTATTGGAATCCATATGTGTTCACTGATCCCAAAAATCATAAAGTAAGGCTTAGCTTTTTCAATAACGACAGCAGCAAAAAATTACGAGTGATCATTGAAGGGGTGAATGCTGACGGGAAGTTTGCAAGAGTAGAAAAACTGATCGAGTAGTTCCACATTCGTTGACTTATCCTTTTTACCTAAGCCATTTAACAATGTGCATTTTAATGCAATATTGAAATTTGATGTCGTTTTCATCATATTTTTCATTTATATCATCCTTATGGTATTATTTTTGATATGAATTTGTATCAATATTTTATCGATGAAAAATCTTTATGTAACTGCCTGCTGTGTTATCCTTTTAATTTTCTCAACTGATAGCCTTTTTGCACAGGAGGTTGATTCTGTTATAAATATTTACGGCGATCAATTTCAGCAGGAAAAAATTCATATCCATTTCGATAAATCAGTTTATAATAAAGGTGAGACCATTTGGTTCAAGGCCTATCTGATGGCGGGTGCCGAAGCATCTAATCTGAGTAAAACATTTTATGCAGACTGGTACGATGCAAAAGGGCAATTAATCGGGCATACTTTATTTCCTGTTTCCGGTTCATCTGCAAAAGGGCAATTTCCTCTTCCCGAAAACTATCTATTCACTTCTCTGCATCTTCGGGCATATACAAAATGGATGTTGAATTTTGATTCTTCTTTTTTGTTCGAAAAAGACATTATCGTCAATCAGCCTCCCGAAAAAAACACCTCTTCCATTTCCCCTATAACGGAAGTTCATTTGTTTCCTGAAAGCGGTGATCTTGTTAACGGAATAAATTCCAAGATCGCATTTCTTGCCAGCAATCAAAACGGTGATCCTGTATCCATTCGGGGTGCCATAAAAACCAGTAACAATGAATTCATCGATTCATTTTTTACAGAACATGATGGCATGGGAAGCTTTGTTATTGATAAAATAAATGCGGACGAAAATTATTTCATTTTCTGGACGGATCAATTCGGAATTCCGGGATATAAAGCTTTGCCGGCTATTAAAAAAAGCGGCGCTGTTATTCAGACCCAATCACTAAACAAAAAAATATTGGTTGGCATTCAACGGTCTGATATCAAATCAGAGAATTTAAAAACCCTGTATTTGCTGGCGCACATGAACCAGCAGGTGTTATCAAAATCAAAAATAAATTTAGAGAGCAGAACTTTTGCATTGACCGAAATAAATACTACCGATTATCCAACCGGTATTTTGCAATTAACATTATTCAATGCATCATGGCAGCCTGTTGCAGAAAGAATCGTGATTGTAAATAATCAGCAGTATCAATTCAGTCCGAAGATCAATACCATCTTAAAAGGTGAAAATAAAAGAGATAAGAACATCATAGAGATAGATGTTA
>CAIMKO010000175.1 GCA_903841915.1 uncultured Chitinophagaceae bacterium
AAAGCTGATGATATTGTTTATGCTTCGTAAGCGTTTCGAGAGCCTCAACGTGACAGCTCGTTTAGAATAATCGTTGCGGGCTTTGTATTCTTTGTGCTCTTTGCGTGAAACAAACAAGCATAATTTGTAGTCGCGAATGTGATATTTAGAAGTAATTGACCCCCAGGGGAAAAATCCTGTGCTGTATTGTTAGCAGTTTTAACAAAATAATTAAATTTTATTGTATATATTTATTTTGTCCTTTATCCTCCATTCTATGAAAGCGGAAACAAAAACTTTCCATAAACAATTGGGAAAAAACATTCGCACGATCAGGGCCCTGCAAGGCCGTACACAAAAAGAAATTGCTGCTCATCTGGACATGAGCATTGCCAATTTCAGTAATATAGAGAACGGGTATATTGTGATAGATAGTTTTAAACTAAACCAACTGGCTGTTATATTCTCTATAAAGGAAAGTGATATCATTGAATTTCATCTGCATCCTTTCTTTCAACAGAACAATCATCATTGAACGGTAAATTAGATTCCCGATCTTATATTCTACTAAAATATCGATTCCCGTTATTCTAAGTGTTTGCAAAACCATCTCCGGATCAAGAATAAGAATCCCCTTAAGCCCCTGCGGGGCGACAGTGTGGTAGACAAAATGATTCAATGCAAGCCAAAGCCCCAAAGGGGTGGCATTAATTTTACGCTGGGGAAAGCTATTCTCTTTTGTATAGTTTATTATAAAATTGATCCGGTAATAATGCCGCCCCTCCGGGGCTTACAGCATTCATTATTTTACTTGTTCTACCAAAATTTCAGTCCTCCGGACTTTTTTTTCTCAGCATATGGTGTATGACATGAACATTCAACCATAATCCATTTTTGAAAATGGAACATCCCTTTCTTCGTAAACTGCTGCTGCTTTGTTGCAGTTCTCTTGAAGAACTCCGGAAGAAAACTGTCAAAATATAAGGAAGAGATAATATTTAGTCAGGAAGTAACTGCATAAATAAAGAAATCATTTTCAGCCAAAAAGAAATAAAGGTTTTCAGTTTTCACCACTACGTGAACAAGTAGATTTCATTTTAAATTCCGGAATGATATTTTTGCCCTGCGTTTGGTTCCTTCGCCTCAGGCGAAAGATTAAAAGGGAATCCTGTTCAATGCAGGAGCTATCCCCGTAGCTGTAAGTGACACCCCCAACCCCTAAAGGGGGGCAGGGAAACATCTTAAAATTTTGCCACTATTTCAACAAAGAAATGGGAAGGCTTTAAGAATGATCACGAGCCAGAAGACCTGCCAATGCAAGTATTTCCATTCACGGCTTTCGGGTGAAAAGCATGGAATGTAAAAGGCCTCTGCAGGGCAGTTTATATTTCTCCGTTTTTTTATTTTCCTGAAAGCTCATTGTTAACTTTTAAAAACAAAACAATGAGCAAAAAATTAACGCTCCTCTCAACAGTCATGCTGACAAGCATGCTGGCGCTGGCACAACAAGACACATTGCATGGCAATCCACTAGACCCGGTGATCGTTACGGCCAACAAAACAGAACAAAAACAAAGCACAACCGGTAAAGTCATTACCGTGATCAGTAAACAACAGATCGAAAGATCGGCGGGTAAGACCGTTGCACAGTTACTGAACGAACAGGCAGGCATTACGATCAATGGCGCACTCAACAATGCCGGCAGTGTTCAAACCCTGTATATGCGAGGTGCGGCAAGCGGACGTGCATTGATACTGATCGATGGCATTCCCGTCAATGATCCGTCCATGATCAATAATGAATTTGACCTGAACTTATTTTCGATCAATGATGTAGAAAGGATCGAAATATGCAAGGGTGCACAATCCACGCTTTACGGCAGCGATGCCATTGCAGGTGTGATCAATATCATCACCATCAAAAACAATATTGATAAGCCATTGAACCTTAATTCAACTGTTACCGGTGGAAGTTTGGGAACATTCAAAGGCAATCTTCAGTTGTATGGCAAAGCCGATCAATTAACTTATACCGCACGCTATGCGAAATTGGTGACGAATGGTTTTTCTTCTGCGTATGACAGTACAGGCAAGAATAATTTTGACAGGGATGGTTACAATGGTGATGCTGCCAGTGCTGCATTGCAATATCAGCTGAATAAAAAATTATTGCTGAAAGCCTTTTCGCAATACAGTGTATATACTGCAGGTGTTGATGCAGGTGTATTTGCAGACAAAACCAATTACGATATTCACAACAAAGTTTTGAATGCAGGCACCGGCTTTCAATTTAAAAATGACAAAGTACTGGTTGCCGGCAATTATCAGTACAGCGGCATGCAACGCAATTACAATGATAATGCTTCCATCCCCGCTGCCACTGCATTTTCACTGAATGATTTTCATTCCATCGGGCAGTTCGCAGAATTATACGCGAACAGTAAACTGGCAAAGGGATTGGACCTGTTAACGGGTATCGATTATCGTTACGGCTCTTACAACAGCAGCTATCATTCGGTGAGCAGCTTTGGCCCTTACGACAGTAAATTCCTTGATACTTCGGTCAGCCAGAATTCTGTGTACTCTTCCCTGCATTTTACAGATGCAACAAAGAAATTAAATATCGAACTGGGCGGAAGATACAATCACCATTCACGCTACGGGAACAACAACACTTTCTCTTTTAATCCTTCCTATAAAATAAATGAGGCTGCCAGAATTTTTGGAAGTATCTCGAGCGGATTTAAAGCGCCGACCTTATATCAGTTGAGTTTGAATGAGTCACTGCAACCTGAACAATCGCTAAACTATGAAGCAGGCATTCAGTTGCAGCAGAAGATCATCAATACACGGCTGGTCTTCTTTTCCAGAAAGATCGATAATGGCATCGATTATAATTATATAACGTTTAATTATTTCAATTATATCAAACAAGTGGTGAATGGAGTTGAATTAGAATTGACAGTTAAGCCCGTTGAACAACTGAGCATCACTGCCAACTATACTTATCTGTCGCCAAAAGAAACAACGCAAAACAGGATCACCAATAAAGACACGGTCACTTATCATTATTTATTGAGAAGACCTGATAACAGTTTTAATCTGACAGCAGGATGGCAGGCCAATAAAAAGATCTATGCATCCATCAGCGGAAAATATGTCAGCAGTCGATACGATGTGGGCGGTTATAAAAAAGCAGATGTGAATCTGGATGCCTATTTTTTACTGAGTGCTTATGCCGAATATCATGTTTGTAAATATGCAAAACTGTTTGTGGATGCCCAGAATATCGGGAATGTAAAATTCTTTGATGTGCGTGGGTATAATTCTATTCCGTTTTTCCTGAATGCGGGAGTAACCATTCATTTATGATTCATTAACAGTAAACTAATCTGAGTTCGGGTTAATAAATGGAACACGGACCTGCCTGCCGGTAGGCAAGTGACACGGAAATTACGGATGATAACTGATTTAATGCCGCTTTGCGGCATCGCAGTGTAAATCTTGTTTCTAACAGTGCTTAATCAAATTTCTGTCAAAATCTGTTTAACCTGCCTGCCGGTAGGCTGGTCTGTGTTATCAGTGTGCCGTCATTCGCTACATTAATTAATTTGAATACCGAGTTCCGGTTAATTTAATAAACAAGTAAACCAATCAATTATTGAATGGCCAACCACGAAAATAAAAATTGTCCTCGCTGCAAGAC
>CAIMKO010000176.1 GCA_903841915.1 uncultured Chitinophagaceae bacterium
AACTGCTTCTTGTCGTTCAGGTCGGTTAATACTAAGGTTCCGTATTTCTCTTTTAACCCTTCGATTTCCTTCAGGTACTTTGGTACCATGACAGGTAATTCATTTTTGAATTCCACTACTTCTGTTTTTGTGCTCATGATATGGTGTTTTTAGTTGTTACTTATTGAATGTGGCTCTCCTTGCGCTGTATCGGTATCTCCTAAGTCATCGCCTAATGTATGGAAGGATAAGCAGCGTAAAAGGTGAATCGGGTTTGAACCTGGCCCGTATGGACAGCATGGCTCATAGGTATAATCTACCCCAATATGTCTTGGAGCAGTGTTTTTATCTCTTGGTTCGCCTTGTTTATTATCGGTAGGTTCCATTTGGTTTCGGTTAAATTATGCTTAACTAAACAGGGGCAAATATAATACTTGAAAGTTACTCTACAAATTATTTATGACTTATTTTTATTGCTCTGATGTTTACTTGACCTTATTAACAGGGAGTATTTTATGATAATATCCGAAGTTATATTCAGAATCAGTAAGTCTTTTGTTGTGTTTTATTTTTGCCTCAATAAAAGACAGCTCCAGTTTTAATTCTTTAGGAGTATATATCTTAGTTAATGGGTTTTCATCTGGGAACTTAGAAACAAATACAGTAGTCTTTTTAGCCTTTTTGACTATGTCGGGTATATGCTCAGGTTCAACGATATTGAAGTATTTGTTAGCGTATTGGGTTCGGTTAAAGTCTACTATCAAAAGCCTTGTTCTAACATCTATATACAGTTTAATGCAGTATTGATGGTCTTTATGCCTTTCATCTTGAATCTTAACCAATTGGTCATACAATAGAATGTCCTCAAGATAGAATTTAAGCCTGAGTAGCCCTTCATATTGCTCGTCCAGATATTTAAGCTGTTCTTTATCGGTGTTCATCTTCGATTATTTCTACGGTTTCACAAGGGTATTCAATGCCTTTTATAGTGCAGCTTTCCTCAAAATTTTCAACAAAAATTTGCGCTTGTTGGTTACCTTCCTTTGCTTTTCTACGTAGCATATCATAAACCTCTCGATGATATGCTGCCTCTAAGTCTTTATAGTTATACATGCCTCTTAATTTCAAAGTGCTTGCGTCCCCAATTGGAGCTTTTAATAAGTTCCCCCTTCCTGCCATTACAAACGCAATAGGGCTGATTTCTAAGCAATATTTGCCCTCGGTAGTACAAATCGTAACGGCGGTTATCTGCTGGCTTATTTGGCATCTTATCTCATTATTAAGTGTTTAGCAATACCTCCTCAATTATTTTCTGTGCATCGTAGATTCCTCTCCTGTATGCTTTGCTTTCTGCATCCATTTCCACACACTGAGAGCTTTTGTTTTTCAGGGCAATAACGATGTCCTTTGAGATTCTGCTGCGATCAAGTTTCATGGCCTTGATGACAGCGAAAAGGGTATCATTCAGTTTCCCGTTCTTGTCCATTTGTATCGCTGTAAGGCAGATGTTGTATGCTTTGTTGGTGTTGCTCATATTTTGGCTTTATCCGAACTGTATTCAAGTTGAGCGATAACACGAAGCTGGTTCGGGTTTACTTCGTGGGTAGCTCCTTCGTTATCGGTAAATTTCACCACGTTTGGCTTAATCTCGGTTACGTTTCCCACAATCTTGGTGCCTTTACTTTTACTCTGTCGTTCAGTTTCATTTATTAGGGTTTAAAAATTACGATCATGCTATCTAAAGGGTTTCCGTTGCCCATTTTTATTCTTTTCCCTTCTTCGTTCAGCTTCTCAAATGATATCCTGCCTTTCACAAATCTTATCTCTGTGGCGTTGGGCTTTATATGGTCATGGAATAGCTTTGTGCTTGTTGATACTGGTATAAGCAAAACACATGTCTTTCCTTTTTTTGATTCTTCGATCGCCTTTAGAATAAAGGCTTTCTTTAGTTCAGGGCTATACGGTGGATTCACAAAGTTTACCCCCCCCCATTCTATTTTTAACCCATCGTTAACTATCTCTCCCGGATTATATGGGCAGGGATCAAAATCAAAATTGAACTCTTTATGTAATGGTTCATATACACTTAACGGAGTAAGCCAGTTGTCATTTTCTTTACGTTTCATTATTTATTTAGTGTTTAAATATTCGTTTAATGCCTGTTCTTTCAATTCTTCGGTAGTGGGAATAGATGCTATCCTGCGTTCCCTGCACCATCCGCACTTGCAGTTATCAATGTGATTCTCCGCAAGCCACATGAAGATTGCCTGGTAGGACTGTTTTTGACTTAGTTTTATGCGTTCCATGTTGTTTACGTCCTTTTAAATACAGTGACTTTAATTTGGTTCGGTGTTACTTTTAACTTATTCGGTCAAATCAAAAATATCATTCAAGAGAAGCGGTTTGAGGTTCGGGAGGTAAAGCAGATCCCTTTTTTAAGTTATCCACTCCCCATAATGGCTGTAAGTTTGTATAATGGAAACATATCTTTTGCTGTTCAATGTCAGTTAAATTAAACGAGGCGCATGGCTTAATGTGGTCAATGTGCCACCCATAAAAACCATAGTTTTCCCAACACATTCCCTCCACAAATCTTTCTTCCAAATAAGACCGGAAAAAATAATAATTGCACCCCAGTAAAGCGTTAGCAGAAATTTGCTTATTTTTTATAAACCTACTTAGGTTCCTACGCAATGATTTTGCAATTTTAGCAGATGGATCATTACGCATTTTGTTTTTTCTTTCCTTCTTTTTTTGCTTACAAATTTCTGTTTTAGAATACTTAATTCTTGCTTCCCTATATCTTTCGCTTCTTATCTTAGCAAAGCAAGGACGGCAATATTTAAACCTTACTCCTATATACCCACAATTAATACAGGTTCTTGTTTGTGATGTTGGAGGTTTTTTAATCTTTTCTCTTAAATAATGCGCCCTGTTTTTGCATTTTTCAGAACAATACGCTTTTCTATTTCGTGCTATTTCTGAATTACCGCAATGTTTACACTTTGCTTTCATAACACAAGGGCTACACTGACGGGTGCTTATGACTTACCTATGAGGAAGTCCCCGCCAGTAGTAGTTTATCTTAGTGAAAAATAGTAGTGATTGAATAGATAAGTCATAAGCGTCACAAATGTAAGCAAAGAACATTAACTGCCAAATTTATTTTCAATACAACCACTTCTGCAATGCCTCGTATTTGAAGTCGCTATCTTCGTTTAGTTCGTCCAATTGCTCAACCGTCATTGCTACCCCATCAATGTCTGCTGATTCAATAAAAGCATCACAATAGTCAGGAGCATCTGCATGGTCAACGTCTGAAAAAACTATGTTTGTTATTCGTGTGGTGTCCATTATCCAAAAGTTAAAGGTTCATTTGCCTGATGTGCTGCCCTGCATCCTTTAGCGAATCTTAAACAGTCCTCTATAAGCTCGCTTTGCTGCTCTGCCCCTTCGCTATTGTTAGGCATTGTTTCTTGTGCGTATTGTGCCACTTCTTCAAGCCTTACAGCTATTTTCAGGCAATCTGAAGCACTTATTTCTCCATCACAATCAGAATGGTCTAAAAGGATGTGAAGGTCATCTGCTGGCAGGTCTGCCCATTTCTTTGTCCCGTGTATTGTATGCGTAGTATCAGAAAATCCCTCCATTTCACGGAGGTTAAAGCCAATTTGTTTAGCTAATAGTTCCCTGAATCTCATAAATGATGAGTACGGGCCATGCCAAGCGTTGTGTGAGGTATCTAATCCCATTGTTTTTGGTGTTTTATGGTTAATAATTGGTTACTTCTTTCCTACTTTCCTAAAGCGTCTTTGTATTCCTCAATTTGCGCTGTTTGCTTCCTTATTATCCCGCACAGGGTATCGTTTAGCTTGACCATGCTGTCGTATCTAACCTGATTCCAGTAGGCATACCCCATTGAACAGATAAACCCGAAGATTAAGATTGTGGTATCGCTCATATATTTTCATTTTCCAGCGAATCAATAAGCAGCCAGTATTTAATCACCGGCGCATCCGTTACCGTATCTTGGCGTAACCAACGGGCAAGTTTTACAGCTTCTTCAGGTGTTGTGTTTCCCCGTTGTTTAATTTCAAGTGCCAGGTTGTCAAGAACACGAACTGAATCGGGTAAAGCTATTGCAGCCGTTTTAGCTTTGTTTTCCTGATTATGACACATATCTAGCTTGTGAACGGTTAACGCGCCTAATGCGAAGCCCAAAGCAACTAAAAGAACTATTTGGTACTGTTTCATGGCTGAAATGGTTTTGTGTTCATTAATACAAGTTGCCCCTTCATTTGAACTGCGATATTAAAGGCAAATTCAACCTTCTTATATTGCAATGATTCAGGGTCGTTTTCATAGCTCTTCTTATTCTTAAAGTGGTTTTGCCATTGCGGAATAGTTTTTTCACGGCATCCAATTTTTATATTATCGGTATCTCGGTCAATTATGATAGCATATCGGCAGTATAGATACAGGCGTACAAATCTGACTACCTGATAGCCCCTGACTACCTGATTGCCCCTGACTACCTGATTGCCACTGACTTCCTGATTGCCACTGACTTCCTGATTGCCACTGACTTCCTGATTGCCACTGACTACCTGATTGCCACTGACTACCTGATTGCCACTGACTACCTGATTGCCCCTGACTACCTGATAGCCCCTGACTACCTGATAGCCCCTGACTACCTGATTGCCACTGACTACCTGATTGCCACTGACTACATTTTTTACTGCGTAAAAATTGAGGCAAATAATATCTTCTTCGTAGTTCAAGTCTTCTGCAAAATAGTACGACTTTGTGGGGTCGTTAATCTTCATGCCTGATTCATAGACTATGTATTCAGTTACGGAAATGGTTTTTGTTTTCATGTTTTTGATGTTAGTTTTTGAAAATAGTTCGCCGAAAAATTACAATATCTCCCAAAGGACGCTCACCCCGTCATGTTCAACGATACGTTGACCGTCCGAATAATTAACCAAACCCCGCGCACCTTCGAGAGTGAACCAAGAATTTAAGCCGGTTCCAGCGTTTAGAAAAGTTCCGTTTGCGTTCTGTATGCGGTATTTCATTTTGCGTTGTTTACGTTGTGATAAATGCGGGGTTCTGTCCTACTTTTTGGCTACGCTGTAACCAGCTTTAAAGTTGTTGTCTTGATCCCCATTAGCCTGTTAACTATGTTTTGTTGGGCTTCTGGGTTTATTAAATGGGGTATTGTTTCGCCGTCATTATATCGCTTTAAGTGGACAAAATAGCCCCTGCGGTTACACTCAAACCATCCCTGATTATTGGCATATTCTTTTGAAATTGCCTCCAATGGTAGCCCGTAACGCTTCATAAAGTAGTTTCCGTCCTCATCTCTGTATATTGTTTTATCGTCGCTTTCGGACGTTCTAAATAGTATGCTCATAAGATTACATTAATAGATGTGAATTACAAATGTGTTTAGCTGCGAATGATTGAGAGGCGCGAAAGTGCTTATGGCTGTTGTGCCCTCTGTTCCTTGTATTAGCGAAGGTTGAAAGGGTAAATATTGACAGAATAAGGATTAATATAGTTTTCATGATCTTAGATTATAGGATTAAAAAATCGTTGTACCGTTTCAACGGGCGGGTTCTCCCTGCAACAGGATTAGTTTTCACAAACACATTCTTCAATGTGTAGTGCCAAACATGCCGGACATTCATAAATTGCCCTTTCTGCCTGTTCCCTTTCTTCTTGCTCAATATCTTCAAGTAAGCCCTTTATTTTCATCTTCTCTTGCGCTAATACGTCCCATTTACGCGACTTTTTGGCGAATCGCTGGGTTTGCCATCCGTCATCTATTACGCTTGCCCTATTGCCCTCTAATTCCTTTTCAATTTTGGCTAACCTGCTTTCAAGAAGTTCCTTTTGTGTTTTTTGCTTTTTCATGGCTTCTATGTTATAGGGTTATGTAAATAGTATTCTCGTTTTCATCCTCAACACTTGCCACAACTTCGCCAAGTTCATTTATCATAAAGCCTGTGAAATGGTGTGTATCGTTTGCCATTACATATATCCCATTACAAACCCACAAACCAGCATACATACCACTAGAGGTATAAGCAAGGCCCAGTTTGTTATCTAAGCGGTCAAATGATGGGTATTGCATAGAGTCGTCAACATCAAAAGGTTTGGCCGGTTCGCTGTGGTTATCTATGTATTTGAAGTTGTGGGAGGCGAAAAATTGAAGGATTACTTTCTTTGCTTTTCGCTCATCATTATTACGGCCTGTAAACGTCCATTCCTTTTTAAAGTTGGTGTTAACTTCTTTTACATTGTTTATTGCCTCTGAGGTATCCCCAATATTGTAAGACTGAAACACAATTCCGCCGCCGTAACTTTTATTATGAAACTTCCTGCCGCCTATTTTACGGGCTTTGTTCTGTGCTATTGCATACATTGTAGATATGCCAAACATATCAGATTTTGAAGCGTTGGCGGCTATCCTGTCCCCTTCATTAATGAAGGCTAAGAAGTGGCAAACATAGCGCGGGTTGCCGTTAACATCGTGGTTAACTTTAGTAAATTCTATTTCTTTTTTTGCGCTTTTAGGTGCGCTACCTGTTGTTAAAGTTTCCATGTTGCAGTGGTTTTATAATTGATTAATGAATGATTAAAAGGGGAAAAAATAGGGTTATACGCTTATCCCTTTGCGCCTTAATCTTCTCAGGTAAACAGGAAGTTATACGTTGGCAACATATGCCGCGCGTGTTCTGCGGATTAATTCACGCTTTGCCGCGTTACTGGTGCGCTCGTTGTCACTTCTGTATTTATCAGTTAACTGTGTGTCAGTTGTAATCATTGACACCTCTTTGCCTCTGAAAGTGGTTGTTACTTTGTTATGTCCGTAACCGGCAAAGGATACATTAAGATAGGTGTTGTTTAGTGAGGTTTTCATTTGGAGTTTTTATAATTGATTAAATAATGAACGTTCCATGTGGAACATTGTTAAAACTGGAACTCCTCAAATAAGCCGGTTTCACTGTTAAGTATAACCTGAGAATAAAGAGCGCTTTTCTGAAGCTGTGTAAATTCTTTAACTGTTGAGGTGTTTAAAGCCTTGATATATTCGGCTACTGTGTTTGGAGTTTTCATTTTCGTTTGTTTAATCTTATGAATTAAATAACTTGACAGTGCAAATATAAATACAGTATTCGAAATAGTATGCATCAAAGTTACATTTATTTTCAAGATTATTGCAACTACTTGAAAATCAAACCAATAAAATTCAATCTTTTTTCTTGAAAGATACTATTAAGCGTAAAAACAGGGCAATAAATACGCCTTATATACTGGTTAATATCTCCTTTTAACCTTGCAAAATTCACGCTCATAATATGAGTTAATTACATCGCGCCCGGCCTTGGTTAAGTGGTATGTATTAACTTGGTCATTTGCCGCCCTCCCCTGTTTTGGTCCGTTCCGATCCTGCCTCACTACATACCCGCCTTTAATCAGCCTACCTAAACTAGCAAGCACTAACCAGCGCCCACTCTTATTATATTTCATTAGATGACTAACACAGGAAACAGGGAAGGGAAGGCCGGCCGTTGGATGTTGGCTGCTCAGTTGCATTATTCCAATCATTACGTTAAAATCATTTAAACGCATTCCTAGCCGCTTTAAATGGCTTTTTAGGGCATTATACAGCTCACACAGTTCTACTACCTCAAAGAGCCTGTTATCGCTTCTCATTGGTCTTATTCGGTTACTCCCCTTTAAAGTGTGTAGTTTATCAGACATAAAGCGAATTTAAAGCGAAAATTCGATAGTTTAAGGGAAAGTAATTGCTCAAACTAGTTCACGCGGTCCAATCTGAGCAGTTTACTGAAGTTTTAACGTTTGCAATAAGATAGGAATATTGCAAAAAGTGCCTTAAAACGCGGGTTTAGACTTAAAAAGTGCTGATTTTTGAGTTTACAATAAGATAGAAAGAGCCTGCCAAAGTTGCTGATTTAGGTATGTTCCACGGTGTTTAAAGATAAAGTGCTGATAATCAATGAAAATATCCCCCAATAATAGTTATTATGTAAAGTAGAATCGTGTTTTAGCTGTTTTCTCATTTTGAGAATAAGATGTAAAGAGGTTTAAAGCTGTTCCGCTCGTCCTGTTGCCTTGGTTCCTGCCGGTTATTCGGTTCTAAAGGGGTTGGTGTGGTTGGTTCCTGGGTTTACGTTCTGGTTTGGTTGGCAGTTCGTGTAGGTGTAGCGGCTGGCGCCCTGTTCGAATGTGTTGTGTAAACATCTACCAACCCTTAGATATTATCTAACAGTTCAAATAAAGCCTTTAAGCGCTGCGTTCCATGTTCCGTTGCTTACACCTTATCATGCCCTGAATCGCTTTAAATGGCCTGTTTCTGTTAGTTCTGGCTGCATTGCTCATACATCTGCGCTGATTCAATCCGTTTAACGTGCTGTGGAGCGCTTCAATATGCTGTGAATGACATTATGGGCCTTCGATGTGTGCTCTGATCTGATCATTTAGGTTTATGGCTTCCGCTGGTTCTGCTGGTCTGCTCGGTTTGGTTTATGCTGTCGCTGTCGTTTGAAATGTTTTCGGGTGGGGTGGGTCGGCTAAAATGCGTTTACCCCCGGCGATTGTCGGCCCCCTCGTTTTAGTTATTACTCACCAACTGTAATTCCGCAGAAATTTTTTTTATTTGGTTAGCTTTGTGTGGTAATAATCTCGTTGTTGTGCTTATTGGTATCGTTCTGGTTGGTATATTGGATATTAAATCTGGAGGAATGAGTGTGATAAGGAGGATGTATCCGGATAGTATGTTAGAGTGCCATAGGGAGGTGGTGATGGTGTATGAGGGGGTGGAGGTGATGCGGAAGAAGTGGGTAGAGTTTTTGATGATTGGTGGATTGTTCAGGGGCGGGAATCCGGGGTTAGCGGTACATTTGTTGCATCTGAATTGAAGATAGGTCGGGACCTTTTCCTGGGGAGCTTTAGGGTGAACCGGGGGAAGGTTTTTTTATTTAGCCATTATCTCACGAATACGCTGTTCCCGTTTAGGTTTGTCGTGTTGGTATAGGTAATCCTTGATGAGCTTCTGGATGAGGTTAGAGATGGTTCTGTTGTCTGCCTGAGCAATATTGGTAAGCTGGTCTTTGTCCTCCGTTGAGATTCTGATGTTGATTACCTCTGATTTTTTCATGGGACAAATATACACGATGTAATACAAATGATTAAATTTGCGGTATGAGTAATAACTATACAAAGAAGAGCTACCCTGTAACGCATGCGGATAACCTGGTAAGGGATAAGAGCCTTGTAAGAACAGAGACCACGGATGTGATAATGGAGAGGAAGGCCTTGGGTCTTCTGGGAGAATCAGATAAGCCTAGGGTAGATGTGAAGGTTCAGCCGTTGGGAGATAGATTGGTGGTTAGGAAGGTAGCTGAGGTGCAGACCGGGTTGATTATCTTACCCGGAGCTAAGAGGGAGAATAGTGAGAAGGGGTTGGTGGTAGCGGTTGGGCCTGGGAGGTTTGGAGAGCCGATGACTACGAAGGCGGGGGATGAGATACTGTTCACTAAGCATGGTGTGATGGATATTGAGATAGAGGGAGAGGCGTTTGTGATGCTAAGAGAATCGGATATACTCGCAATACTGTAACATGGCAAGAGACTACTTCACAGCGAATTCAAAGTTCATACAGAGCGCCGGCTACGATGACCAGACGCTGATCCTGGGAATCCGGTTTAAGAGTGGAGAGGTATGGAACTACGGAGATGTTCCGGTAGAGGTATGGAATTCGTTTAAGGCAGCGGCCAGCAAGGGGAGCTACTTTCATTCTCAGATCAAGGGTCTTTACTCAGCGCAGCAGGTTCAATAGAAATCGTTACTTTTGAACACCTAAAACAATAACCTATGTTGCCATCAGCCAGTATTCTTCTTATCGAAAACCAATCAAATGGTATTAAAAAGTTACAGTACCTATCAGCATTGAAGCAGATATTTATTATCGCTGCAGGAGCATTAACTACATTAGGTAACGCCAATGGCGCTGCTATCTTAGCTCAGACAAATCAGTTATCAAATCAGGAGTTTGCTTACCAGGACAGTATCGATCCTATATGGACGAATTTTGGTAATGCATTGGTTGCCCTGGGTCAGAATACTTACGGGAACAATATCCTTACGTATTTGAAGCAGAGTGGCCGGCAGCAGATCCTTTGGATTGATCAGATAGCTCCGTTGATATCTGACATTCAGAAGGGGCTAGCAGCTCTGGGGCAATAGAGTAGTATTCTTCCTGAGCAATAAATTCATTCAGAGTAAGGGCCTTCATTCCGTGGTGAGCCCTTATTTTGTTTTCTATCTCTAATGTAGATTTACCCGAGTTGTATATGTTGTAGTAGTCCATAGTTTTTATTTCAGTCGGGCGGGTTATTTGATTAGTTCGGGATTGTCGTAAACGTTGCCGATGACTTCAAAAGAATGTTGCGTTAAGATTCGTTCAGTGGAATACCCGAATGATTTATCGGAATAAGTATTCCTTTGGGTATTGATGAGTTCAAATTCAGCGCTTTCGTTGTAAGCAACGCGGTATGTTTTACGCTCTCCAATATAGCTTATGCCATATCCTTTGCAATGGACAATATCCCCCTCATAAATATCCTTCCCGTTTTTGTCGGTCAGTCCTGTGAATTGCCCTACCGTTTCTGTATCTACTATATCAAAGTAGCCCGAACAATGATTAAGTGAATCTTCTGTATGGGCATCGCTTCTTACTAAAGCAAAGTCGCTAATTATTCTTGTGGTAATGGTATTTTTTACTAAATACCCATACACCCACTCTCCGTTATCTACTCGCTTTCCGCGAAATTTAATTTCTCTCATTTTCCGTTATTTTGGTTAAGGTCGGTTCCGGTCAGGGCGTATGTAAGTTCTTCACCAATCAAATAGTAGTAGATGTTTTGCAATGTATGAACATAATTAATATCGCCTCCCGTTAAAAAGTCGTGGCAAAATCCTTCCGAATGTTGCCAAAATTCAAATCCTTTTTTTCTCCAAATTTGATCAGCAACATCTTCTCCCCTTCGCTCAAAGATAAACCCAAACTTCACCAACCACTCCTCGGATAGCGGAACACCTGAAAATACAGCTTCCTTATCAGCTGTATAGTGTCCTCTCAATATCTCAGCATTAACTCTAATTGCATCAGGCTTAATGCCAATTACAACACATACCATATCAAGTGTGGTAATCTTGATAATGTTCCCTAATCTGAATTCTTCTGCTTTCATACTATTGTTTGGGGTTAAATAATTTTATGTAGTTCCAATATTTCTGCGTTTCGCTTCTTTATTTCTCTATTTTCATAAGTAAGTCTACAGCATCCTAAAAACATTCTCTCTGAATTTACTCGTAATATTTTTACATGTATTTTTGATAAATCATGCTTTACGTTATGTAGTTGTTTTGGCTTTCTAACTTCAATTATTTCATTTCCATTGAAATAATATAGCCCGGAAAATGACGGTATCTCTATTTCATTGATTAGTCCTTGTGGGCAGCAGTATGAAAAGAAGTTGGGTGCCTTATCAGGTTCGGTCTGATAAATGTCAAACTTACTTTTATTCGCCCATTTATATTTTTTGGACTTATCCTTTATAAAGTCTGCTCGGCTTATCTTTACTTCAAACTCATAAATCATACCCGACTTACCAATACTTGCAACGTCACATTCAAAGCTAGTAAGTAACTGTATATTTTCAACAGCAATATGATGTTTTAATACCTGCATCTTACCTATTTCAGTCTGTATGGTTTTGGTCATTTACTTACTTTTTTTAGTTAAAATTTACGTTTCTTGCCTATCATTACTTTAACAAAAAATACCGCAAACCATACCACTGCAAATAGGTAAGCTAATGCAAAAGATAGGGCGGCGTAGTCGATATTTTTCATTTCTTCTCAGTTATGTTAGTTATAGGGGTTAGATAATTCAATCAATACGTCAGCATGGCACGGCGAACCGATAGGGCAAAAACAGGCTAAATTTTTACCGCGTAAATCAAATATCCTATCGCGCATGTATCTGAATTTATCAACAGGCAATCCGTATTTATCGCAGTTGGTTAAATCCATCATGCACTCACGAAATATCTTCACAACAGTATTAGGCATAAATTTCGGGTCTGCTTTCAAAGGATTTCCCCATTTACCTGGCCTTGTAACGCTAACGGTATTTTCAGGCATCTTCCATCCTTTTGTACGCTTACGCTGTATCCTGATTGGTTTCATAGTTTTATGTGATTAAAGTGGTTAGTTAAAAATGGGAGTTGTTTAAAAGGGTACCTTTTCCCCATCATCCATAAATAGTTCTTCAGGTTCTTCTTGTTTAGGTTCGTATAGCCTTTTTACTTTTTCCATTGCCGATCCTATACCTTCATTCGTTACACAGTTAATCTTTGCCTCAATATCAATAAAACCGCAGTTACCGGGAACCATATCAATTTTTACGGGAGAATTTAGATTTGTTACTCTACCTCCTGTTTCTGTTTCTTTCACCTTTACAACGTGTATTTCGGTTGTCCGGTAGTAGTCCTCACATTGAGTATATCTATGAATAATTACGAAGTCATCAGCTCTATTGGCAAACTTACCCCCACCCTCAACATCTGCCTTTTTTGGAGGCATTGGATGACCTACAAGGGCTTTGTCTGGACATCCATCTTTAGTCCATACCCTTCTAAGCGCTTCAGTAACAGCATGACAGTTCAGATAAATGCAACAATCATTCTGCTTACAAAATGCCCTAAAACGGCTTGTTACATGGTAATGATACTCATGGCCTCCTAACTGTTTAAGTAATTTCAGATCATAGTCTACCGCATTGTAAGGGTCAATAAAAACTCCATCAATTTTTTGTTGCTTGTTAACCTGTTCTGCCATATTCAGAATATCAGTGAAGGTGTATATGGTATCACTTTTAACAATTACAAAGTGGTCTTTTACAAACTTTGTTGCCTTAGCAGTTTCTTCTTTGGTCATTATTTTGATAGACTTTGCTAAATAGAACTCCATGATGGTTCTGAATATAAAGCCGGGGGAATTTTCAGTTGATACTACTAACCAACGCCAGTTATGTAAACGAGCCGATTGAGTTAGCAAATACAATAAAATAATGGTCTTCCCAACGTTATCATGCCCACCAAAAACGTTAAAATTAGCTCTCTTAAATCTATAATGCTTATCCAAAGTAGGAATACCAGTTGATAATCCCTGCTCAATACCTCCCTCGTGTGCCCTTTGAATATAGTTGTCAAATACATCACCATTTACAATAAAGTCCTTTAAAGGCTCTTTTGTGGTTGGGGTTGGTACAGTATCGTTTACTCCATCGTTTCGCTCCCCAAAGCCCTGTAATGCTAAATCTCGGGCGGTTTCTGACCAATCTGCATTATGTTTTAATATTCCATACACAGAAGTTGGTCCATAAGCCTTTCCTGGCTCAAATTCGGTTGACGAAGTGAAAACATAAAAAAGGTTATCAGCTTTCCGGTAAGAACCTCCATATGGGGAGGCATTAAATCCGGGCCTTTTTAGCAAATAATTGACTGAATTTTCCTTTACAACTTGCCATCCTGCATCCTCAAGAACCTTCAGTGAATCCCCTCGTTGGTTATAATCATCTAAAGGAGATAGTCCGGCTTCTTTTTTACTTGTTTTTTTCATGGCCGGCAATACAACCTCAACAACAACTTCGTTTAAGTCTATAGCTGCCTGAATCAAACTCATTCGCTCTGCATCGGTTAATACTGGTAAACTCTCAAAACTGCCCTGAAGCAATTTATATCCGGGTGTTGGGTCGGCAACGAAGTATCCACCATTACCTCTAGTTTCAATTAGGCAGTAAGTCTTTTGGTTCTTATCGGATACCAATTCTTCTTTCGTTGCATGTCTTGATGCTAGTTTCATGTTTTGACCAGGCGTATTGGTCCTATAAACGAAGTGGTACCCGCCAGAAGGGGACTGTTCAACTAACAGCTTTTTAAGCAATTTACCATCGTAAAGACTGATTTGCTCTTTGTATTTTTTCATCAACTCTCCCGAAATAACCTCATTCTTGCTATCTATGTCAACACACTCAATCCCTCCACTAACTTTTCCGCATACGATTGCTATTCCGTAAGCCTTATCGAATTGACCATTGGGTTGTAATAGTTCTTCACTATGCTTCTTCCACTTGTAGTCTTTAGCATCTTCCGATATTCTAGGACGCTTATCACTACCTACAGGAATTACGCTGATACCAGCATTAAAATATTTGAGTGCAATTTCTTTCATTCTTCAGGTAAATTAAGGGTCTGTGGTCGCAAATGATATTTAAACTCTAAGGTATCTTGGTTATAAAAAAAGTTCCACCTGCCACGCATATCTTCTTCTGTCCACACATATGGGCTATTTTCTAAATTGCATAAATCTCGGTATGCTTTGCGGCAATGTTGAACTACCCAACGTTTTTTTTCATCAAGGTCTGTAATAGTATCGGGCATCTTTAAATTAACATCGTAACCAAAATAATTTACCAAAGGGTGATTTGTATTTTCTGTATTGTTTGTTTTGTATTGTTTGTACTGTTTATCTATAGGGGCAGTGCTGGTAGCAGTGCTGGTACGATTTTGCCCCACTGCCGTATGCAATGCCGTGTGCAGTGCTGGTTCATTTTTGCTATGGCAAATTGTTATGTAGTTAGCGCAGTATTGATTTTTAGATTCTTGCACAATTTTAATAAACCCCCAATTAATAAGGTCTTGTAAGGCATCTAAGTATGTTCTCTTATTGCCAATAGATAGCCCCTCCATGGTATCTTTGGTTGGAAATCCAAATTCAGATTTCCAACCAAGTCTATTGTTTAACTCAATAGCCCACATGTAAATTGCCGTATGGATACATTTTGCCTCCTTACTTTCAAAAGCAAAGTCAAACCATTTTCTCGATAACTCGTAACCGTTAACTTTAGCCATAACTATTTTAGTAAAAATTCAAGTTCTGAAATACGATTTTGAACTGCTAGGTACCAATCCGCCTTTTGCTTCTTGATATTTTCTTTTGCCCATTTTAGATATTGAACATCAGTAATTTCATCAATAGGTTTGTCTTTATACTTTCCGAAGTAGAATATAGGCTTTTTGCCCTGTGGCATCCATTTAATCCATGCTCCGCAATATTTACAATATGCTCCAATATGTATTTTAGATGGGGCGAGTTCCGGTTCGTCTATCAAACCGCATTTAGGACAGGTTAATTGTTCCATAGTAAAAGTCGAAACGCAGGAACGGCAAGTTCGTCAAAACAACACCGATGAAGGAGGCCGTCCCGCGTTTCTTATTTTAAATGTCTTTGTGAATTGAACATCGGATATGTATTGTTGCTTTGACTGACGCAAATATAAATAAACGGATTCCACATTTCCAAATGTTCTTTTAAATAAATTTCCTTCGCACTATTTTCCATTGTGTAAACCTGAAAGAAATAATTTTTATTGACAAATTATTTGCACAGTAACTTTGAAGTATTAATTTTGTGGTCTAAATAAAAACACCATGTCAGAAGAAAACGTAGAGATTATAGAAACAACCGAATCGGCAGACCTTTCAGTTATTTACCAGCAGGATAAAGCTGCTATTGATATTCAGGTAGCTACGGCACATGCTTATCCAAGAAACATAACAAGAGCAAGGAGCAACGCCATTGCTCTTGTAACAATGGACGAAGAAACAGCTAAGACTTGTACATATTCGGTTCCAAGGGGAGGCAAGGCAATAACCGGACCATCTGTTCACCTTGCAAAGATTTTGGCTCAGGTATGGGGGAATATGCGGGTTGAGGCAAAGGTGGTAGCCATTGATGCCAAACAAATAACTAGTGAGGCGGTATGCTTTGACTTAGAAAACAACCTTGCTATTAAATGCCAGGTTAAAAGGTCAATCGTAGGTAAGTTGGGAAGATTCAATGATGATATGATAGTCGTTACTGGCAATGCGGCTAACTCTATTGCGCTCAGAAATGCAGTTCTTTCAGTAGTTCCAAGGGGAGTGGTTGATGCTGTTTATAGAGCTGCAAAGGGGAAAATTACAGGGGACATAAGCGATGCTACAAAATTGCTTGCACGAAGGAAACAGGTTATTGATGCTCTTAAAGATACCTACGCTATTACTGAAAAGCAAATCCTTTCGGCTATTGGAAAGGCGGCTATTGAGCATGTTACGGCAGATGACCTTGTTGTTCTGATAGGAATTGGTACCGCAATTAAGGACGGAGATACTACGGTTGAGGCGGCTTTTAAGGGTGAAAAGACTTCTAATGTGCCGGAAGAAGAGCTGAATTGGCCTGACCTTGAATTGCTACTTGACCTTAAAAAAGAAAAGTTAAGTAAGGCCGATTTGACCGCAGCGCAAAGAATTATTTCTGGCAAAGAAAGGACAGGGTATAAGAAGTTACAGGATAAGTTGATGGCATTGTAAGATAACCACATAGAGGGGCACAAAAGCATCAGGCATTAAGAGCGACAGTAGTTATCCGAAGTAAACTACAAGAAAGTCGAGGATTGCTTCGGGATGCGCCCCACAGATCGGCCCGTTAGGGCATTTATTTAAGAATGGAGGTGGGTAATATCGCTCACCTCCTAATTTAAAAGCAATAGAAATGGAAGATATAACAAGAGCAGGAACGTTCAGCAGTAGTTCAATGTGGAAGCTAATGACCAATAACCGTAAAGGAGATGGCATAGGAGCTGCGGGGCTTACTTACATCAAGCAGGTAAAGTACGAACAGGAGTGCGGAAGACCCATTAACAAGGAAACGATAGCTACCTCTTTATCTTGGGGTAAATTGCTGGAGGCTTACGTTTACCGCCAAATACTTGGATTAGAGTATTCTTTGGTTAGTAAGGACCGTCTGGTTCATCCTAGGTATTCGTTCTGGACAGGTATGCCTGACTTAAAGAAAGAAGAGAGGGTTGTAAGTGATATTAAGGCTCCGTTCTCCATTGAGACCTTCTGTGATAAGGTAAGCACATTTGGAGATTTGGAGAAGTACAAGGAAGAGTTTCCGGAAGACTATTATCAACACGTATCAAATTCTATCCTTTCAGGTCTGCCAGTAGCCGAAGCCATTGTTTACTGTCCTTATGAGTCTGAGCTAAACAGCATAAAGATGTTTGCATCAAATAACGATTGGCCAGGTAATGAGATTTATGAGTACGAGCGTATCTTCAATATGCCAAATGAAAGGCTTCCATATTTGGTTGAAGGAAAGAAGTATAAGAACCTAAACCAATTTGAGTTTGTGGTACCCGAAGCTGACAAGGCATTACTCACTGAGCGCATCCTTTTAGCAAACAAAATTCTTAATCAATAAAACACCATACAATGGGTAAAACAATCACAAAGGTCAGCTTTAAGGCTGCGGGAGACCGAAGGGTTAAGAAGGAGGCTGATGACTACCTGCATGGAAAATATGCAGTGGTTCAGGGTGACCTTTTTGAGAAGGATAAAGGCAAAGTGGAAGAGTAATGAGAGCCGACAAAGAGCTAGAGCGTCTGCTGCTTAAATTCAAGTGGCAGGCGCTTATTGGGAAGAGTCCTGAATTCATTGTTCGGATGATAAGGAAGAAGATCGAAGGGGCTGGATATCGGTTAGTGAAGGTTGTAGATGCAAATAACATTCGGGTTTCGTGTGTTACACCATGGGATAAAGGTAACCCGGTAAAGCATGGAACTGTGTATGTTTACCAGCAGTTTGAAGGATATGAGGGGCATATTTTATCAGAGAGGGTGAGTAATGGTTCTGAGATTTGCACTGTAAGGATACGGAAGGATGCAAAGTCGAGGATGTTTGAAACGGAAATATTGAAAGTTGATCTTGAAATAATAAACGATGGCAAAGAAAAAGAAGGTTGATACGGAAGAAGAGGTGCCAAAAAAGAAGTCTCTTCAGAGCTTGGAGGTCAGTAACCATCCTGAGTTTGTCCGTGTGATGCACCAGATGGGCTTTAATGCTGCTGATTGGGATAAGTTTAAGGTGGAACTGGCCAATGAGATAAAGAGAGCAAGGAATAACTCTGTACCGTATCTTACACCTATTAAATTGGCAGCTAAGACAGGTATTCCAAGGGTTTGTGTTCACATGTATGAGAACGGGGATAGAAAACCTCAATTATTTAACCTGTTCATGATAGCCAAGGCATGCGGGAAGAAACTTAAAATTACGATCGAATGATTTTGGATGCTATACTATCGGTATTGTTTGTGTTTTTCATCGGTGTTGTTCTTTACAATGCTTTTGGCCGGATATTCAAGAAGGATGTAAAGGGTGAAGAACGGGATATTACC
>CAIMKO010000177.1 GCA_903841915.1 uncultured Chitinophagaceae bacterium
AGATTGATACCACCGATCGCGATTGAATTAAACAATGATTCTTTAGAAGCCAATCCTGCTTTCTCCAAGATCTCTGGTGCATAGTACAAAATGAAATTAATGCCCGAAGCTTGGTTAAAGAATGCGACCAAAAAAGCAAGCCACAGTATTTTTTTGTATTTGATCTGAAAGAATGACTGTGATGAGGCAGTGTCAACTGCTTTATTATTTGCTTTGATCAATTCAATTTCTTCATCCACATTCTCTTCGCCAAGCAACAATAAAATATCTTTTGCTTTGGCAATTTCATTCTTTCGTGTAATTAACCAACGCGGGCTTTCAGGGACAGTCATTACCAAAAAAGTGTACAGCAAAGAAGGAATGGCAAGGATTCCCAGCATCCATCGCCAATCATTTTCGCCGCCAATACCTTTCAAAAAATAATTGGAAAGAAATGCAACCAAAATTCCAAACACAATATTGAATTGATACAGCCCTACTAATTTACCTCTGTTCTTGGAAGTAGATATTTCAGATATATAGGTAGGTATGGCAACAGAAGATGCACCGATTGCCAAACCGCCAATAAAACGAAACAATGAAAATGTATAGGGATCAGGTGCAATGCCTGTTACCAAAGAAGAAACCGTAAATAAAATACCGATCCATATCAACATTTTTTTTCTGCCGAAAATCTGTGTCGGAATACCACCAAACAAAGCACCAACAACAGTTCCCCATAATGCCATTGACATGATAAAGAATCCATGAAACAAAGGTGATGTATGCCAAAGCTCTTTAATCGGAAGATTCGCGCCGGAAATTACAACTGTATCCAACCCAAAAAGAAGTCCGCCCAAACCAACAGCAATCGACCATAAGGCAAGTTTTTTGTTCATTTTATTTCGTTAGGTGATGAAAAGAAAAGTAATTTATGATTTTATTTCACTTCAAATACAATTGCCTCATAAGGTTTTAATTCTTTGTTGGTTGATGCAATTGAATAATTGGATAGTAAAACTTTGGCTTTAATAAGATCGGCTGTTGTTTTGAAAGATGCTTTATCTTTTGTAAAGTTGAGAACGATCAACAATTTTTTGCCTTCAAGTTCCCTGGTATATGCATATACTTTTGAATTATTTGGATCTATCAATTCATATTTACCATACACTAATACTTTATTTTGTTTACGCAACTGAATGGCTTTTCTAAAGTAATTCAGGCAAGAGTTAGGATCTTTCTCTTCTGATTCAACATTGATGTTTATATAATTTGGATTAACAGACAACCAGGGGTTGCCATTGCCGAAACCTGCATGGACACTGTTGTTCCACTGATACGGTGTACGACCATTATCTCTTCCATTTTCTTTTAAAAAAGTCATATAACTACTTGTATCTCCATTTATACTTTGTACATATTTATACCCATTCAAAGCAGCAATGTCTTTGTACTCTTCAATTTTAGAAAAGCGAATATTTGTCATTCCCAACTCATCTCCATTGTAATAAAAAGGCGTACCCCGCATGCTTAATAAAAATGTAGTCAACATTTTTGAAGAGACTTCTCTGTATTGAGGTTCATCATTACCAAAGCGACTTACCAATCTTGCGTTATCGTGATTTGCCAGAAAAATACTTAACCACCCTTTGTTTTCAAAAACACTGTCCCAGGTAGAAAATGTTTTTTTCATTTTCAGCATACTGTAATCCTTTGCCCAACGGGAATCAATGGGATCAAATGCATATGCTAAATTCAATTCGTTTCGATCAGCGTCCACCAAATCATGTGCATCCTGAAAATTCCTCCCGGCTCCTTCTGCAACACTCATCACATCATATTTACTCAAAACATCAGCATACATTTCTTTCAAATAACTATGAATGGGTTCAACCATTGCATGATATTTTATAAAATCTTTTGGATAATCTTCTTTCGGAAAAGCAGGCCATGTTGTGTCTTTACAAGCAAATTGAAAAGCATCTAATCGAAATCCATCAACACCTTTCTTTGCCCAGAAATTCATCATATCAAAAACTTCTTTTCTTACTTGCGGATTTTCCCAATTCAGATCTGGTTGCTTGATAGAAAAATAATGCAGATAATAAGCATTGGTCAAAGAATCGTATTTCCATGCATTACGGTGAACATCAAATTGGCTGAAACGATAAGGTGGCTCGCCTTTTTCTGCCGGCCACCAATGATAGTAGTTTCTGTATGGATTTGTTCTTGAGTTCCGGCTTTGCTTGAACCATTCATGTTCATCGCTGCTATGATTCACCACCACATCCATCACAAACTTAATTCCGCGTTCATGCATCCCCTTCAGCATCAGATCAAAATCCAGCATGGTACCAAATTCTTTCATGATGTTACGGTAATCGCTGATGTCATAACCATTGTCATCATTGGGCGAGCTGTAGATCGGATTTAACCAAACTACGTCAACTCCTAAACTTTTAATATAATCCAATTTAGAAATGATGCCCTTCAGATCACCCACACCATCACCATCGCTATCTTTAAAACTGCGTGGATAGATCTGGTAAACCACAGCTTCTTTCCACCATTTTTGAGTTCCTGATCTTGTTTGGGAAAAAGCATTCATGAACATCCCGGAAAGTAAAAATCCGGCACAAATAAAGAATTTAATGCCGGATCGATTAGTGTTGAACATACTGAATGATCTAAGGTTTAACAGCAATTCAATTGAATTGGCTGAAATAAATGTAGTTGAACAATTCATAGAAAATGTTTGGTTATTTCCGAAATCGATTGCGGTAACGATGATTGTGGAAATTAATAACCCTTTATTCGCAACTGTGTTTATGTCTTGTGTCAATTAAATACTGGATCTTC
>CAIMKO010000178.1 GCA_903841915.1 uncultured Chitinophagaceae bacterium
GACCTAGACCAGAGCGCGGCAAAATAAAGGCTGCGTAGCGTGGGTCTTCTACAAAGATTGCTAGGCCGGTGGGCACCAGTATGGTTTGTCCAGGTGCGATCTCAATGGTTTCATCAATACAGGCGCGCAGATCTAAGCCGGCGCTGCCAGGCGTTCCATAAGCAGGCAGCTGATCACGCATACGCTCATCGAGAATTTTTACTTGGAGTGATTGCATCGAATTTCCTGAATGATATTTCCGTTTTGTTTATACTGCAGGTCATGATCTTGTTTGGAAGTAAATCCAAATTCAAACTCTGTTTTACTTCCCTTCCTTGGATAGATGGCATTGCTTAATGAATTCTGCTTCAGGAAAAAATAACCACTCCAGAAATTGATATTTCCGCTTACTTCAATGGCAGGAGTTACTTTAGGTTTATATTTTAAACTTTCATAACGCCCGCCTATTCCAAAAGTCAGACTCCGGGAAGGATCGTAACGCAGATTGAGATCTCCTAAAAAAAATCCCTGATTATATACACCCTGTTTAGTGAAGTCATTGTAGGTATTGATGGTAACAGATTCTAATTGTGTGGTACCTGTTACCGAAAACGATTTTTGTTTGCCGAAGAACTGGATCTGTTCGCCGCGTATGCGAAAGTTTTCTCCAATGTTTACAGTGAGTTGTGATCTTGAGAATGGCGTAAATAAATTGTGTGAGGTGATATTTCCTATCAAACTAATACCTGTAAATGTGTTATAGTTGATACCCAACTTCATGAATGTAAAAGGATTTTCTTCTACATCGAAAATGATCTTGGAACTTCCATCGGGTAAAGGGATCAAAGAATAAACGATCTTATTATAATAATTACTGCCGAATGCATTTCTTACTTTTTCGGATAATTGAAACTGATCATAATTTTCATTCAAATGAAAATTTAAACGCTTCACGAAGAAATCAGGATTGGTTTTATGTAAACCATTGATCACATAGGAAGTGATTTTTACCGAATCCTTTTCGGGTAATAAAGAAGCGGGTTGCGGTTTTTCGGGACCATAAATAGCATTCAGTGAATCGGCCATTCTCTTGAACTTAGGGTATAATTCCCTGCCTGTCTTAATTCCCGCATCAATGATCTCATTGGATGAAGCAAAGCTTCCCATGGAATAATCATCCAAGGGATGTGTTACCAATATATCACAAAGTTTTTCTTCTCTTTTAGCATCTGCATCTTCCCGGAAGAATGCGATCTGTAATAATACCTGAAATACATTGTTGATCTTTTCCTTCGTTAATAACGGACTGGAAACATTGCTGCCGATCACAATATCAGCGCCCATTTGTTTGGCATTGATCACAGGAAAGTTTCTTACAATGCCTCCATCCACTAATTTCCGGTTCTTATAATTCACTGCAGTGAAAATGCTGGGAATGGCCATGCTGGCCCTTGCAGCCTGAACAATTTCGCCACTGTCCAATACTACTATATCGCCGGTGGCTACATCTGTTGCAATACATTGAAAGCTTCTTGGAAATTTTGAGAAATCTTTGATCTGATGAACGGGGAAAAACAACTCATTGAACCTTAACCAGAGTTCCTGCGATTCCAATACGCCACTGGGCAAACGCAAAGTTTTATCAACCCATGGAAGTTCAACAGCATATTTTGAATAATCTTCTTTTTCCTGCATGCTGAATGAACGGAGAGAAGAAGAGTTAGACAACAGCATATCCCAGTCCATATCCCTTCCGATCTTTTCAATGGAATCGCCCGAATAACCGCTGGCATACAATGCACCGATGATACTTCCCATACTAGTACCCGTTACATAATCTATTTTTAATCCTGCAGAATCAATGGCTTTTAAAATGCCCACATGTGCCAAACCCTTTGCACCGCCACCGCTTAATGTAATACCAATGGAAGGTCGCTTTCCTTTATCCTGGGCAAATAAGCCAAGACTGCACAGAATAAATAGGAGAAGGAAGGATTTTCTTTTCATATATGTATATGTGAATTTAGAGCAATTCCAAGAAGATGGGTTAAAACCGCTTTATTTATTTGAATGAACATCTGTTTAACCATAATCGGGTATACTAATTAATTATTATAGCGAAGAATGGCACACAGATAATACTGACCTGCCTGCCGGTAGGCAGGTCAAACAGATTTTCACAGAAATTTGTTTAATTGTTGTTCACAAAAAAGATTTACTCTGCCTACCGCATATCGGTATCAAATCCGTTCTTATCTGTTATACCCGTGTCATCCGTGTTCTATTTCTTATCCTTCAGAACCCTTGTTATTAATACTGACCGAAATCATTGCTTGGATTAAGCCCGCCTTTTATCTTGCAGCAAAATGTGTGTTTATGCAGAAGGTTGAATTAATGAGCCCCGCGGGAAGCTTTGAAGCATTACATGCAGCTATACAAGGCGGTGCAGATTCTGTTTATTTTGGTGTGGAACAATTGAACATGCGGGCTAGAGCTACCATGAATTTTCAGATGGATGATCTGAAAGAGATCGCTTTTATTTGTAAGGAACATCATGTAAGATCCTATCTTACTTTAAATACCATTGTTTACGATCATGATCTTGCACTGATGAAGAATATCATCAATGCGGCCAAACTTGCAGGCATTGATGCCGTGATCGCATCTGATCAGGCAGTGATACATCATGCATTTACCCAAAAACTGGAAGTACATATCTCAACGCAACTGAACATTACCAATATTGAGACTATTCAATTCTATTCCCATTTTGCAGATGTGATGGTTTTGTCAAGAGAACTGAGTCTCGGACAAATGAAGAAGATCTGCGATGCCATTAAAAAAGAAAATATAAAAGGGCCGGCAGGTAAATTAATTGAGATCGAAGTATTTGCACATGGTGCTTTATGCATGGCTGTTTCCGGAAAATGTTATTTAAGTCTGCATACACAAAATGCTTCTGCCAACCGTGGTGCCTGTTTACAGAATTGCAGAAGAAAGTATAAGGTGATCGATCTGGAAGATGGTCATGAACTGGAACTGGACAATGAATATATCATGTCGCCAAAAGATCTCTGCACCATTGATTTTTTAAATGAATTAATAGCAACAGGTGTTTCTGTTTTAAAGATCGAAGGAAGAGGCAAGAGTGCCGATTATGTTAAAACAGTTACCCAATGTTACCGCGAAGCAATTGATCTGTATTATGAAGGAATGTACACCAAGATAAGAGCCAAAGAGTGGATACAAAGATTAAAGCAGGTATACAATCGTGATTTTTGGGGTGGTTATTATTTAGGACAGGAATTGGGTGAATGGACCGACAGTTCCGGCTCTAAAGCATTAACCAGAAAAATATATGTTGGCAAGGGAAATCATTATTATCCCAAGACAGGTATTGCAGAATTTTTAATAGAAGCGTATTCATTAAGTGTAGGAGATAAGGTAGCCATTATCAGTCCAACCAAAGGTGTGCTGGAAACAACCATTACTTCGCTGCATGTAAATGCGCATGGTGCCATGGATACAGCCAATAAAGGCGATCTCTGTGCATTCCCTTTAGAAGTGGCAGTTAAGCCCGCCGATAAATTGTATAAAATAATCGAAACTGCTGTGGAGGAAAAAATATAATGCCCATTATCATCCAGCAACGCAGTAAATGCATCGGTTGTAATTATTGTGTAGAACAAGCACCCGAACATTGGCGCATGAGCAAGAAAGACGGCAAAGCCACTTTGATTGGCGCCGTACAAAAAAAAGAATTCTGGTCTTTAAAGATTCAGGAAGCAGAAAAAGAAAAGAATGTGAATGCTGCAAAAGCTTGCCCGGTAAAGATCATAGATATCCGATAGTTTTATTTTGAATAAACCTCCGAGGTTTTCGAAACCTCGGAGGTTTATTATTATTTCTACAAAACAAAACTCATAATCACATCACTATACACTCTTGTAGGATCACTACCAACACCTGCTACTCTAAAAGCATATTCTTTACCGCTTTGTAAACCTTTAATAGTAATAGAAGCGGCTGTATCGGTTATTATATGCCAAACACTTGTTGCCGAAGCAGGGGCTTCCGTATACTCATATAAATAGGTTTTGGCACCGCTGATGGTATATAAGGAAAGGTCGATACAACCTTTTCTCCCATTATTAGCTACACTAAAGTCATAGGGTTTCGATAAAATACCAACAGGTGCAGGTGTTTTAGCCAGATCGAAACCTGAACTTATAATAATTGCTTCGTCGCCTTTGCCATTTAATTGTACATACATGGCCAGATCGTGCAGCAATCCTTCCAAATCAGCTCTTGCCTGATTTTTAAGTGAAGTATCCTGTTTGGTACCGTCTAGAGCCTTGCCAAGTGCTATGCTGTATTTGTCTTTAGCAGCTTTTACAGCAACAAGACTAGGTATTGGGCTGGCAAAATCAGCATTGCCTGTCATGCTTTGCAGAATATGTTCTGTCTTTTGAACCAGTTCGGCATCTTTAAAACTTCTAAAACTGATCTTAACTCTTGGAGTTGACATGGAATTTGGATTTTATGATTAATAAATGGTTTTCAATCAATTATACTAGAACAGGATTGCTGCAGAACTATTAGTTAAGCTTGTAAAACAATATTGTATTGAAGCAAAACAATATTGTTCTGCCTTAAAACATGCTTGTTCTGTAACAAAACAATATTGTCCTGCTCTAAAACATGTTTGTTCTATAATAAAACAATATTGTGTTGCCCTAAAACATGTTTGTTCTGCAATAAAACAATATTGTTCTGCTCTAAAACATATTTGTTCTGTACTAAAACAATATTGAAATGCCTCAGAACAATATTGAAACAGAACAACTCAATATAGTTCTGCAAGAGATCCTGTTTAATTGGCAGTATCCCTGAAAGGATTTGCCGCAACTGCAGTTGATTTTGGAATAGCCCGATCTTGGGCTACTAAAAAAATATGTCTTATTCCTTCATTTCATGATGAATAGGCAATAAGACATAGTTTGGGGTTTTTGCTTATACTGTATTTCGGAACTAAACAAAAAGCTGACTAATTAATACAGTATAAAATTAAATAATAAAGCCAATCATTCAAATGTATTTTAAATGATATTTTAAAATAAGTGTTAAAAAGAGGGATGGATGTTTTTATGGGGAAAAACCCCGCAATCAAGAGTGTGTTACATTAGATGTAGGATAACGAGTGACAGTAAGTTTCTTAAAGAGCCGCTGCTAATTTCTGCAGATCAGTTTCTGTATGCAATGCATTGATCACTGCACGATTGATTTTCTTTCCCTTCGGATCGGGATATGCAAAAGAAGAAATGATGATTCCCTGTTTTGAAAAAAAGGCTTCATCATTTTCTTCCGGAAAAATAAAAATCGGCAATTCATTATGAAAATGAATGTCTTTGCGTTTTGCAAACAGACCCTCTAAAAGTTTTGTATTCCTTTTTAAAAGGATTCTTTGTTGCTGATATAGTTTTTGGGACTTGCAAAAAGCGTAAAGCATAGAAGGGGATGGGGGTGTAGTGGCCGCATACCAGGAACTGCTTCTTATTTTATCTGCCCTGTTTTGATCACTGCAACTGATCGCACCCGACTGAATATTCATGGCTTTAGAAAGAGAATAAGTAATGATGTATTCAATATTTGCTTTCCTTGGTAATCGAGAACTGATTCCTTCTCCTTGATCGCCCAATAAGCCAATACCATGACTGTCATCAATGATGCAGATGATATGCTGATTGATCTTATTTAAAAATGAAAAATCATATACTTCTGCCGTCAACTGATTCAATGAAACACTTAAGATCACCGGTGGATGACTATAATTATTTGTTTGAATGCTCTTAACGGTTTCATTGGCCCAGTCAGTAAAAGATAAAGCTGAACTGCTGTTGACACGAATAGCAGGATGACAGAATGGTGCATGAAAAAAAACACTGCCTTCTGGAATGGATTCGACAGATGCTTTGCCTGCCGTAAAACCACTTTGCATTAAAACAGTATCAGTTGTTTGGGTTAGACCGGTTAATATGTCTTCTGTTTCTTTAAATAAACTCAATTGCGTATTGCTGATCCTGGAACTGGGAAATACCGTACCATATAATTCAATTCCCTTTTGTGCATGTTGTACAAATTCGGGCACATGATTCATTCCCAAATAAGCATAGCCTGAAAAAAACAACATTTCTTTGTTGTTGATCAAAGACGTTCTTCCGGGAGTAGCATTTAATTGAAACATGGTGGCCTGAATTGGGTTTCAAAATTAATGCTGAAATAGGAAGAGGAAATAATTATTTTAGCGAAGGATAGCACACGGATAACACCGATGAAACAGAAATTCACAGAAATTTATTCAATCATTAGTCAAAACAAAGCTTCACGGATAATTGCTGCTTTGCAGCAATTCAAATCGGTTATTATCAGTTATTTCAGTGTCACTCGCCTACCGGCAGGCAGGTCTGTGTTCTATATTTATTGCTAACTCAGTATGAGTTAAACTTAAAAAGCCATTCCCATAATGTTTTCTGTAAGGCTTGAATATATTTCGATCATATCGCATAAAACTCTGCGCAAACTCTTTTACTCATATTCTCTGTGTTGAATTTGCGCAACTAAATAATAATTTACTTAAGTTGTGTATTGAAATAACCAATACTAACAATGGCACTAAGCAGATTCTGGCTCGCGATCATTTTTTCTTCTGTTGTGTATATTCTCGCCATGCTTACATGGGGTTCTTCTTATTCCATTGATAATATCGTGAACGGTAAAAAAGATGATCCTGTTTTGGTGAAAGAAGTATTTATCGGCCAGCTTCCTTTGTCATTGCAGGATACACTCGCCAAAGCAAAAGATCATAAATACCAAACGGTCAATAAGGACACTACCTATTTTTTGGATAATACAGTTGTTAAGATCACAACAGGAAAACTGGCAACGGATGGTATTCTTCCTACTTGTAAGAACACTATATTAGATTTGATCATTCCTTTAGTAGCTTATTTATCTTTCTTCTGTGGCATACTTCAATTATTGATCGATTCAGGTGCATCAGAAAAGCTGGCAAGATTCTTAAGTCCCGTTTTTATAAAAGTATTTCCCGATATCCCGCCCAATCATCCTTCCATTTCTTATATGATGCTGAATTTTGCAGCTAACTTTTTAGGACTGGATTCTGCTGCTACGCCATTTGGATTAAAAGCCATGCAGAGTTTGCAGGAGATCAATCCGGATAAAGATAAAGCGAGTAATTCGCAGATCATGTTCATGTGTTTGCATGCGGCTGGGTTAACTTTGATACCCACTTCCATCATCGGTTATCGTGCTGCACAGAATGCACAAAATCCTGCTGATGTAATGCTGCCTTGCATTATTACCTCTTTTGTAGGAACCGTTGCAGCATTGGTAATAGTTGGGATACGGCAAAAAATAAATTTCAAGAGTGCTTCCTTATTATTGTCGCTGGCAGGAATTGTTGGATTGATCACGGGTCTATTAATTTATATCACCAGATTGGACCTTATTGAAAAGAATCATTTCACCAATAATATTTCGAATGTTATTTTATTGATGATCATCCTGATGATATTGGTGTATTCCTACACGAAAGAAAAAGTATTTGCAGCCAATAATAAAAATGTGTTCTCTTCTTTTGTAGAAGGAGCGATGAACGGATTGGAAACAGGTAAAACGGTATTTCCTTATATACTGGGAATGCTGGTGGCCATTTCATTGTTCCGCAACAGCGGTGTATTTGAAATGATCTCTAATCTGATCTCAAAAATATTCATGGCATTCGGTATTCAGAAGAAGATCGTGGATGCTTTTCCTATTGCTATTTTGCGTCCATTCAATGCAGCGGGATCACGTGGTTTCATGATCGATGCCATGAAGACCTATGGCGTGGACTCTTTCACAGCCAGACTTTCCTGTGTTTTTCAATGTGCTGCTGAAACAACATTTTATGTGATAGCCGTATATTTCGGTAGTGTGCGAATCAAGAATACAAGATATGCATTATCAACAATGCTATTGGTTGATCTGATCTGTGTAATTGCAGCAATAGGCATTTGTTTACTGTTCTTTTAGGCTTTTAAATTTTTTGTTTTAACAGTTTCTGTTATGTCATCTAAGAAAGTATTTGTCAGCGGTTGTTTTGATATGTTGCACAGCGGTCATGTTGCTTTTTTGAAAGAAGCCGCTTCTCTCGGTGATCTTTATGTTTGTATCGGTTCTGATAAAACGGTCTATGGTTTAAAGGGAAGATATCCGATCATCACAGAAGATGAAAGAAAATACATGATCGAATCACTGGAATGTGTTCATGAATGCAGGATCAATTCAGGTAACGGATTGATGGACTTCATTTATGAATTCCACGATATACAACCCGATATTTTCTTTGTGAATGAAGATGGCAATACCTTGGCCAAAAAGAAACTCTGTGAGCAGTATGGCACGCAATATATCATTGCACAAAGAATACCTTTTCAGCATTTGCCTTCGCGTTCTACCACAGCATTAAGAACAACGAGTACGATCCCTTTTCGTATCGATCTGGCAGGGGGTTGGTTAGATCAGCCATTTGTTTCTAAATATCATCCGGGCGCCGTATTGACCATTTCCATTGAACCTACAGTTGAATTCAACAGCAGGAGTGGCATGGCAAGTAGTACACGCAATAAAGCCATTGATCTGTGGAAGATCGAAATACCGAACGGAGATCATGAACAATTGGCTAAAATATTATTCAGTTATGATAATCCTCCAGGCACTAAAGAGATATCCGGTTCACAGGATTCATTGGGGATTGTTTTACCCGGGCTGAATAAATTAAATTATCAGGAAGAAAATTATTGGCCCTCCACTATTGAAACAGTTGATGAGGAAGAAGTGTTGAGTTGGCTGGAAAGCCATTTGTATCTTTTATCATTAGGACCAAGAGAAGGCAGTTATAAAGTGTTGAACAATACTTTTATCGATATGGAGTCTGCCAAAGCATTGGCCATTGCTACCGATGATTGCTGGAATGC
>CAIMKO010000179.1 GCA_903841915.1 uncultured Chitinophagaceae bacterium
CCATGAATACACAGCAATACTGCATCGAAATATATTTGCTGTCCGTTTGCAGAAATAGAGAAATCATCGCGGTTCACTTTAGACTGTGACCCGTCTTCCGCTTCATACCACCAGCCTTTGGGATTAATGTCGATCCTGTATACATCGAATTTTTCTCTGTCCACATTATTTCCAACCGTGATGGCACTTTTATAACTGATCTCAGCTTCACCGCTTAAACCACCGGTAACCAATGCAATTTTTTTCTTCATGCAAATTTTTTAAGAAGCCAAATATAAAAAGGATTTGTAAGGAGAATAGAAGCAAATTAAGTTTTAGTGTGAAGGATTTCCCAAACCTTCATTCCCACTGTCTAACACAAATTTCCATGAACCATCTTTTTGTTTCTTCCAGATGGTCACATAAGTACCTGTAAAAACACTGTCTTTATTATGATGCAGCATCATTTGATAAGTTCCGTAAGTAAATGCAAGGTCACTGCTTTTGCTTACAGTCGCAGCCGAAGGCTTCCAGGTTAAAGTAAAAGAGGTATCACTATTAGAATTGATAAACTTATTAGCAGCATTTCCAACAATGGGCAAATGATCCGGTCTTAACAAAACGCAACTGTTATCCATGTATTGTAGGAAAGCAGCTTTCATTCCTTTATACTGACTGATTTCAGAAAATGTTTTGTCAGTGCTCATTACAGTATACTCATCGCTAATACTATCAATAACACATCCGGAGAAAAAAATTACCGCAATAATGATCAAATATTTCATAGCCGTCTATTAAAAACAAAAAGGTGAAGAAACTGCCTGCTTCTTCACCTCACGTTGACGGGAAATATCACCCGCCGTTACTCGATGTTGCCGTCTTGTAGCAACAATTATTACATACTAAAGCTAAGAACAAAAAACTCTTTACGCAAATATTTCAGCAAAAAAAGTTTAGCACATTTTGCAGTTTATGCAGCGTGCAATTTGTCTTTCTTAGCAGTTAATTCATCCACTGTTTCTTTGTACTCTTCATCAGGTACACAGCAGTCAACCGGACAAACAGAAGCACATTGTGGTTCTTCATGAAAACCCTGGCATTCTGTACATTTATTCGGCACAATATAATATGTGTCAACAGCTATCGGTGCATTCTTTGCATCAACATCAATAGAAGTTCCGTCCATCAGGGTAAAACTTCCTTTTACTGTGGTTCCATCGGATATTGCCCAATCTACCCCACCTTCGTAAATAGCGTTGTTTGGACATTCGGGCTCGCAAGCGCCACAATTAATACATTCGTCAGTAATCTTAATTGCCATAAATTTAATTTTGATTGTGAAAATTTGGTTACGCAAAAATAAAATCAAAAACGATACAGTACATGGAATTACAAGAAAGAATTAATTTATTGATCCGGCTGGGGGAATATATGCGGGATAATAGTGAAGAATGGCAGGTCGTAAAAGAACGTGCATCGAGAGAAAACTCCTGGTTTGTACCTGAGTTCATCGAATTGTCGGTTTCTAATATCTGCACTGAATTTTTACAGAAAGAAAAACTAATATCATGGGCCAAAAGCTATAACCTGAAAGCGTTTCGGGCAAATGACAGTATTGTGGGCATAGTAATGGCGGGCAATATTCCGCTGGTTGGATTTCATGATTTTCTCTGTGTTTTTCTGAGCGGAAGACGCATGATGATCAAAGCTTCTTCCAAAGACGAGATCCTTATTAAACATATAGTAAAAAAAATGCTGGAATGGGAAGAACCTGTCGAGAATCATATTTTTTTTGCTGAAAATCTGAAGGGTTGCGATGCTTATATTGCCACAGGCAGCAATAACAGCAGCCGCTATTTTGATTATTATTTTGGAAAATACCCGCATATTATCCGTCGAAACAGGACTTCCGTTGCCATTTTGGATGGCGCTGAAACGACTGAAGACTTAAATGCTTTGGCTGATGATATCCAGTTTTATTTCGGGCTGGGCTGCAGAAACGTCACCAAACTCTATGTGCCCACAGGATACGATTTCATTAAACTGCTCACTGCATTAAAGAAATATGAGCATTATTTGGATTTTCATAAATACAAACACAATTACGATTATCACCTGGCATTGGTGATGATGGCCAATAAATTCTATATGAACAATGGTTCCGTCATTTTTGCAGAAAATTCCGGTCTATTTTCTCCTGTTAGTCAGGTTCATTATGAGTTTTATGATGATGCGGCAACCCTTATTTCGTCTTTACAAAATAATCAAGATGTTCAGTGTATGGTGGGTCATGGCTTTACCCCTTTCGGCAAGGCACAGCAGCCTTCTTTGAGCGATTATGCCGACGGGGTGGATACAATGCAGTTTTTGCTGACCGGGTTCTAAAATTGAGCTTAGGAATTTCAGGCTGGTCTAACTTGTTGGTGTTCGACTGGTGTTCGACAAAGATTCGCTTATCCTTCATGGATCATTGAATCTTTTGAAGCCACCCGCAAAGAGTTCAAATAACCAGGTTTTACCAAAACCTTCTCATTTTAAAATGTAATTTTAAATGTCGAGATACGATGCTTATCGTAAAACATTCGTTAAATGTTATTTACGGTGAACTGACGATTAAACAGGTTCGTTTATTTGCATTCATAAAGGCATAATTTTTGAACAATCACTAAAAAAATTACATGATGAAACTCAAAACAATTTTAGCCGTTGTTGGCATCAGCGCTACTACCACCATTTTGAGTATGTGGGGTTTTGGCGAATTTGTAAGAAGCAAGTATGCCGGAACACAAGAACCCGGAAAACTCCCTGTAAATTATGCAGGCTTTTTTGACAAAAAGGGCAGTTCAGAATCTCCCGTTGATTTTACCCAGGCTGCTACGGCGGCTACACCTGCAGTGGTGCATATTAAAACACGTACCAAAGCAAAACAGGTAAGCAATAATTTACCGAAACGCAGTAACCCCTTTGGTGATCTGTTTGGAGGCGACGATCCCTTTGGTGATCTGTTCGGCAATAACGGTCCCAGAATGATCCCTGAACAACGTGCCAGCGGAAGCGGTGTGATCATTAGTGAAGACGGGTATATCGTTACCAATAATCACGTTGTGGATGGCGCAGATGAGATCAATATCACTTTACCCAATAAGAAATCTTATAAAGCAACTGTTGTGGGAACAGATCCCAGCAGTGATATTGCTGTTATAAAGATCGATGCAAAAGGATTGCCATATCTAGTCTATGGTAATAGCGATGAATCTAAATTAGGACAATGGGTTTTGGCCATCGGTTATCCTTTAACATTGGATGTAACTGTTACGGCAGGTATCATCAGTGCAAAGGCAAGAAATATTGGCATCAACGACAGACAAAGTCAAACACCGGTTGAATCTTTCATTCAAACTGATGCTGCGGTAAATCGTGGTAACAGCGGAGGTGCATTGATCAATACAACAGGAGAATTAATCGGCATTAACTCGGCCATTGCCTCTGAAACAGGTTCTTATGCCGGATATTCTTACGCAATCCCTGTAAACATTGTAAAGAAAGTAGTGAACGACATCATTAAATTCGGAACTGTACAAAGAGCATTCATTGGTATCTCTTATCCGAGGGAAGGCGCGAGTGATGAAGACAAAAAACAGCAAGGCATTAAAGACGGCGATGGTGTATTCATTACCGATGTCACAGAAAACGGTGCAGCAAAAGCTGCAGGAATTAAGAAGGGAGATTTTATTATCAATATCAATGGAACAAAAGTTAATTCCGGTCCCGAATTACAAGAACAAATTGCACGTTTTAAACCGGGCGACAAAATTAATGTTACCGTAAATCGTGATGGAAAAGATATCGTCATTCCTGTTACCCTTAAAAATAAGGTTGGCAATACAGATGTTGTAAAAACACCAGCCATATTAGAAAAATTAGGTGCCGACTTTGAAATAGTAGATAAGAAAGTAGCAGCAGCTAATGAAATTACAGGCGGAGTTGTTGTGAAGAAGATCAAAGAAGGCGCATTTAAAAATTCAAGGATCCAGGAAGGTTTTGTTATCACAGCAGTGAATGGCAAAGAAGTAAAAACAGTGGAAGATTTAAAAGCTGCATTGATCAATATTAAAGGCACTGCTTATTTCGATGGAATTTATCCCGGCTATACCGAGCCTTATCGTTATCCTGTCAAACTGGATGATGAATAAGATCATGCAATAACTAAGCTTATTAAAAAGTCCCGAAGAATCTTCGGGACTTTTTAATTTAATACCTGATCAGTTATTCTTTTCGATACACTAAATATTCATTCGCCATTAATTCAAATGATTCTTTTTGATGAAAAGAGAAAATGAGTTCTGAGAATATATTTTGAAAAGACCCATTTAACCATTCATGTTCAACAGTGATCTGCACTTTATCTTCTGATGAAAGATTGATCAACACCAATACAACATATTCGCCTTTCTTTCTGAGGAAAGCCATCAATCCGTCATGATTTGTTGGCAGGATAAATGTTTCACCCTCCGCAACGGCTTTGTTTTTATGCAATTGTAAAAGTGCTTTATAAAACCCATGCAACTCAACAGGCTCTTTCCAATTGATCTCATCTTTATCAAAGAATTTCAAGCGTTTATAATTGGGTAACTCCTGACCACTATAAACCAACGGCATTCCCTGCCAGCTACAAGTAAATACGGCAAAGGCTTTTGCTGCATTGC
>CAIMKO010000180.1 GCA_903841915.1 uncultured Chitinophagaceae bacterium
ATGGGTGCTGAAAACAACAGGTATCGTTACTCATTTAAAAAGGATAGTATTTTGAACAGGCTTTCCCCAAAAGACTTCACAACAGATAAATATTATATTAAAGATTCAACAATATTTATACAATCTAGATGGGTTAATACGAGAATTTTTGAACCACATCAAATACGATATCTAAATGAAAATGAAATTTCTTTACAAGGAAAAGATAGTGTGGTCTTTATACTAAAAAGAGAATAATTCTCCGTCACAGTTTGTATTCATAAATTTTCTCTTTTTACAATCTCACTACCTTTAATTCATGAGCAAACAAAAACTCATTGTCTTAACCGGTGCAGGCATCAGTGCAGAAAGCGGACTAAGAACCTTTCGCGATACCGATGGTTTATGGGAAGGGTATAACGTCTACGAAGTTGCTACACCCGAGGGATTTAGGAAAAACCCGGAGTTGGTTCTTGACTTTTATAATATGCGTCGCAGGGATGTCGCGAATACTAAACCAAATGCTGCACATATCGGCCTGGCGGAACTGGAAAATGATTTCGATGTTCATATCATCACGCAAAATATAGACGACCTTCATGAAAGAGCCGGCAGTACCAATGTTTTGCACTTACATGGCGAGATATTTAAAATGAGAAGTGTAAAGAACAGTGTTAAGACCTACCCTATTCACGGCGATATCAAATTAGGCGACCTTGCTGAAGACGGCTCACAATTAAGACCCTTTATCGTTTGGTTCGAAGAACCTGTTCCTATGATCGAAGCTGCCATAAGGATCACAAAAACAGCTGATATTTTCGCTGTGATAGGTACTTCATTACAGGTCTATCCTGCTGCAGGTTTGGTGAATTATGCAGCAAGAGAGATCCCCAAGTTTATTCTTGATAAAAAGATACCATATACTTCTTCTTTACAGAATTTGACTGTCATCGAGAAAGGGGCAGGTGATGCTGTTTTTCAACTAAATGCGCACTTGAGAAATCTGTTATAACAAATAACTGCCTTTACCCTTACTTTTGCGGCTCGAAATTATTGTTGAATAAGGTACAGAACGTATAAGTACTCCGCCTTATAAGGCTATGGAGTTCAAGTGTGGGACGCAACAGTAGCTAAATAAACGCAAAACAGTTGGGTCAAACATCGTACTTCTTACTTCTAAAATCGTACTTAAAATGGCATTACAAGCAGGAATTGTGGGATTACCCAATGTAGGAAAATCAACTCTTTTTAATGCAGTGAGCAATAGCGCCAAAGCACAGGCAAGCAATTATCGTTTTTGCACCATTGAACCGAATATCGGATTGGTGGATGTTCCGGATGCAAGAATGGACAAATTAGCCGAATTGGTAAAGCCCAACAGAACCGTACCTACCCAATTAGAGATCGTGGATATAGCAGGTCTTGTACGCGGAGCAAGCAAGGGTGAAGGATTAGGAAATAAATTCCTGGGGAATATTCGCCAGGTAGATGCCATCATTCATGTAGTGCGTTGTTTTGAAGACGAGAATGTATTGCGTGAAGAGGGTGCCATTAATCCCGTAAGTGATAAGGAGATCATCGATACCGAATTGCAATTAAAAGATCTCGACAGTGTAGAAAAGAAAGCAAGCAAAGTAGAGAAGATGGCAAAAGTAGGTGCCGACACTAAATCGCAGGCTGAGTATAAAATATTGGTTCGCTGCATGGAACATTTGCAAAAAGGAAAAAGCATTCATTCATTGGGATTGGATAAAGAAGAACAGAATGCCATTGCAGATCTTTTCTTATTGACCGATAAACCTGTTTTGTATGTGGCCAATGTGGATGAAGCAAGCATGCATACCGGGAATAAATATTCCGACGCATTGATTGCAGCAGTTAAGGATGAGGGGGCACAAGTGATCATCATGAACAATGATATCGAAGCACAGATCTCTGAAATGGAGAATCCCGATGACAAGCAGATGTTCATGGATGAATACCATATGAAAGAGCCCGCATTAAACAGATTGATCCAAAGTGCATATAAATTATTGAATCTGGAAACTTATTTTACTGCAGGGGTACAGGAAGTAAGGGCATGGACCATACACAAGGGTTGGAAAGCACCACAGGCTGCCAGTGTTATACATACCGACTTTGAAAAAGGTTTCATTAAAGCAGAAGTGATCGCCTATGATGATTTCATCAAGTACGGAAGTGAAGCTGCTTGTAGAGAGAACGGCAGATTAAGAATAGAAGGAAAAGAATACCTGGTGCAGGATGGCGACGTGATGCACTTTAGGTTTAATGTATAGGAAGAAGGGCAAAAGTGAAAGGTGAAAAGTGAATAGAACTGAATTAAACCAATTTAGTATAACAGAACCTTCCGATACGTTTGTCGGAAGGTTTTTTATTTACCATATGATTTAACGAAATACTTTGATGAATATTTATATTTTTGACTAATATCATTTTATGAAACGCATTCTATTCTTTTTCTTAATTGTCTTTGCCCTTACTGCCTGTGATAATAATAACAGCGAGCAAACATTAAACAATGGAATTGCCCCTCCTGCTGTCTTAAACTATACGGTAGTGAAGGTATATCCACACAACCCTAGTTCATTTACGGAGGGATTGGAATGGCATGACAGTACTTTATATGAAAGCACAGGTGAATATGGAGAAAGCAAATTGTTAAGAGTTGATTTAAAAACAGGTAAATCACTACAGCAGATAAATCTTGCTAAAGAGTTTTTTGGGGAAGGCATTACAGTAATAAATGGAAAATTATATCAACTGACCTATCAAACCGGTAAATGTTTTGTATATGACTTTAAAACATTCAAGAAAATAAGTGAGTTTGATTATGAAGGAGAAGGTTGGGGAATGACCAACGATGGTAAACATTTGATCATGGACAGTGGAAATAATAATTTACTTTTCAGAGATCCTGAAACTTTTAAGATCGTAAATACCGTTGGTGTGATAGATAACAACGGACCATTAGCAAAAATTAATGAATTAGAATATGTGGATGGTTTTCTTTATGCCAATATTTGGGAGACAAATTATATTGTAAAGATTGACCCCAATAGCGGTCATGTTATTGCAAAAGCTGACCTCTCCAATCTCATCAATCAATATGTACCGGAAACCATTGAAACTGCACAAACCAAAGGTGCATGGTTAGAAGGAATTGCTTATGATTCTGTGGGGAAAAGGTTTTTTATCACAGGGAAATTATGGCCTAAACTATTTGAAGTAAAATTCAATTAAACTTTTATTGTTTTGCCAACACATATATAACCGAACTGCATTTCTTATGATCTTTTGCAGTTTTTATATTGGAGAGTAGACCCACTTTCAATGCTTTCAGCAAGTTACCTTTTCCATTCTTGTATTGCTCGCTCAGCATACTCACATAGAAACTGTCAAACCACATAGGCTTGTAATCCTTTACAATAAAGCCTTTCGCCTTTGCAAGTATCTGCATGCTTTTAGGAGAGAAATGATATAGATGTCTGGGCACATCATATGCAGCCCAGTGTTCCTTATGAATATCTGCATCAAAGCTGGTATAATTAGGAACTGCGATCAAAAGTTTTCCATCCGGCTTTAATAGACTATGAAATTTTTCCAGATAACCATGCAGATCATGCACATGCTCCAATACATGCCACATGGTAATGGTATCGAATTGTTTGCTGCATTGATATAAATATTCGGGAGCATGAAATGACAAGCCATATTTATCCAGAGCGATCTTTCTTGCGGTCTCATCAGGTTCCAATCCTGTGATCTCCCATCCTGCTTTTTGCATAGCATTGGCAAATGCTCCGGTACCTGCTCCTACTTCTAATAATTCACCCTTCTTTGCTCCTGTTAGTTCTTCAATCAATTTTCTCTTTGTCCCCAACGTATAATTCCGCACCAGATGATAGAGCCGATTGATCAATCCCTTTTTAGTATCGGAATGAGAAACATAAGCCGTGGATTTATAATACGCACCGATATTCTCTGCATCGGGTACAGTTTGCGTAAACTGTAAGCTACAGTCATCACAAATCCATACTTCAAAAGATTCATTGCTTACGGTATGATCCTTTGCTACAAAAGATTTTTTGATATAATTACTTCCACAACAAGGGCACTGCTGGTATGTGATATTTTGTCCCATCTAAATTAAATAACAGACGATTGATTCAATTAAATATAATAATACAACAATGCACCTAAACCCATCACAGCGAGAATGATGGCATATACCCACCAGTAATCATCGCTCTCCTGCATGATTATTTTTATTTCTTCCGGAGCGATGGCTTCCTGTGTGATGATCTTGGTTTCACCTGAATCATACACACTCACTATATTCGAATTGGCTGCAACAGAATGGTCTAATTGTATGTTCGGTAATAATGGATTGTTTTTTATTTCCGGATAAAAACTAAATACACCTTCTTCATTTCCTCTCAGTGTTCCTATACCGGGTAATTCAACCCCGGTGCGTATAGCATTTTCAAGAATTTCTTGCGAGAATTCAGAGAATCGGGTTACCGCTTCAATCCCATTCAAATTCATTTCTCTGGAGAGATAATCAAAAAAGGGACGGTCATTGAAAGCAGCATCGGGCGTAAAGTCTACCCACTGCGCAGGTGCAGATAATGTACGGTGAACGATATCTATCTTAGAAGGAACGGTTTGAATATGGAAATTACCCACGCCGGGCAAACCTATTCTTTGATTCACAATAAGGTATTTGTAAAACAGTTCGTACATCAGTTGCAGCTTTTACCGGAACGAATATACGACACCTCCGAGAACATTAAAACCTAATACTTCATATTGATTCCAACGCTCATATTTGTCGTTCAGGAGATTATTGAACTGTATCCACAGATTCAGTTTAGGCAATACGGTGAACTCCGCTCCTGCATTGAGGTCCATGGCAGGATCTGATTTTTGAGTTTGTAAAGTCGGACTCCGGTATTGCGGCCCGTCCCAGAAAAAAAAATCTGATTTCAATTGTAGTTCCTTGGTGATCCTGTAACGCACAGAACCGGTCAATTCCAGGGGTAAGAGGCCCCAGGGTTTTTCATATAATTGCTGATTGGTGTATTGCGTATAATTGATCGCACTGCTGAAAGTAAGTTTTTCCTGAACCGTATACCCTAGTTCTCCGTGTAAACGCAATCCCTGTAATTGTGATTCATATAGAACAGCAAAGCTTGATGCATTGTTAACGGTAAGCGCCCCCGATGCATCCGCAAATAAAGGCTGATTATTGAATTTCAGGAATGACACCCTTGCATTATACGTAATATGCTTTCCGGCGCTTCCTTTAAAGCCTGCATATTGTTCATCTATCTTTGTATTCAACAATAAAGAAGGTTGTTGTATATACGGATTGAATGCCGCAAGTGTTTGATAATTGTTCTTGCTGAAATAACCGATCCAGCCTGCCTGCAAGATAAAATTCTCATCCTTGATCTTTGCTTCAATGGTCAAATTGGGCAACATGAAATAGGTCTTATTATCCCAGGAAGGCCTTATGCCTGCATTCAGTTTAAAATTGGGCGTATTGAATTGAACGGAAGGCTCTATATAAAACAGATTATTCGTAATCGATGAAATGCTTGCTGTATGGAGTGTTGTGATATCCGCCGTGAACTTTAGATCGAACGCATATATTTTCCCGAAAGATTTATTGATCGGCGCTTTTAAAATGAAGTTTAACTCTGAAGCATTCTTATTATCAAAGAACGAATTCAATTTTATTTGCGGATGATAGGTGATACCGAAATCGGATGCCATTTTATTCTGCAATCCAAATTCAAATCCGACTAAATTATACTGTTGCTGCAATTGTTCCTTGCTGGCATTCGGAAATGCAGTAACTGCAGGAAACCTGTATTGTGTATTGTTATTGTAATATAGCTTGGATGTGATCTCATGACTGGCCGAATTAAAAACACCCAATCCCTCTATACCTGCTTTTGAAAACTCCTGAAAAGGAATATTTCCTTTCGAAGAAACATAATTACCCCTCAGATTAATGATCGACTTCTTCCCATCACCAAAAGCCAATGCCGTTTCCAGATAGGGTGTTGAATAATTACCAAATCCTGCTTTGATATATTGATCATTCTCCCAATGAAATGCTGTGTCAATAGATAATTGAAGGGGTTTGATCGAAACAGGCTGATACGAAAAGAAGAGATTTTGTGACGGTATATTATAGGTTAATGGGATCCTGGAAGAATCAATAACCGGTGTTGCCGCAGTAAAATTGATCTTCGCTGCGTTGCGTAAGGAAGGTTTAAAGGTGGAAGTAACAGTCACTACTTTTGCTGCGGTTATTGCTTCATTGCTAACTTCAACGGGCTGCGCATGGACTGTATTCACAGCAGGCTTAGGCTTATGTGCAACAGTCGTTTTTTTAGCAGCTGCCTTTTTCTTTTTTGTCTTATGTTGTGCATTAATAGCAACAAAAGGAATGAGTGCTGCTATCAATAATATCCCTATTTTTTTCTGATTCTTCATGCTGCTGATCTTTACTGTTGTTCTACTTTGTTTGTCTTGTTTTTCACTTCGATCACTTTATCTAACTTTTGCTGTGCTTCTTTTTTAAACTCATCCTGCTCTGCATTTTCCACGACACTTTTATAAGTAGCTTCTGCATTAAACAGATCATTTTCCTTGAAATAAACATCACCTAATAGAATATAACTTCTGGTCACCCAGGAACCATATGAACCATATTTTTTGATCACTTCAAACCCTGCTTTCTCGGCTTCTGCTAATTTATTCTGCTGTAATAAAATAGAAGCAATGGCATATTGTGCTTCGGCAGCCTGTTCAGATTTGCCTAAAGCGATCACTTGTTTATATGCATTAGAGG
>CAIMKO010000181.1 GCA_903841915.1 uncultured Chitinophagaceae bacterium
ATAATTGCTTCAATTCATGCTTCGAGAGCCCTGTCTGCCGACAGGCAGGCACAGCATGACATTAATCATAAAAAGTCCGTTGCCAATTTTATGATGTCACGTTGAGCTTGTCGAAACGTTGTTTGTGAAAATGTATGATCAGTATTCTACCAATTCGCCTACTGCCTGGTTGAGAAAATTGGGCAGGATATGGTTGTAAGTGTACATGATCTTATCAGGATCCTGTAATTGTTCGAGCATGCTTTTCCATTTTTCTTCACCGTGATTTTCAATCACGTTCTTCTTTTTATCATCGCGTTGCAGGTACATGCTCATACCGATGGCATCTGCTTCGGGATGAAATTGTGTGCCAATGACATAATCATTGAAACGGATACTCATGATAGCCCTTTCATATGGCACATGCGGCCTGTTCTTCTCAATGGATAAGATCTTTGCACCCATTTCCCTTAACTTGTTGTGATTTGGTTCTATCACTTGGTAATCCCTGCTGTCAACACTATAAAAGGGATCTTTCAATCCTTCGAAAATGGTTTCCTCTTTTCCTTCCTGCAACATGTGAATAGGGAATACACCAAATGATGTGGAGTTCCTTTTACATACAGTCGCAATTTGAAAATGCCTGCATACCAATTGAAAACTATGGCAGATCAGGAAAACATGTTTTTTATTGGTGTTTGAAGGATCCGTATTCCATTTTTCAAGCGCATCAAACCATTTAAAATAGGCATTATCCCAATCACTGCCCTCGGTTTCCAAGGGAGAACCTGGACCGCCTGAAGAAATAAAAATATCGTATGAAAGATCGGGAATTTCAATGCTGCGGCGTACATCAAATTCATCGAACAGTACATTCAGATTATGTACTTCGCCCCACTGATTAATGATCTCACGAATACAACGCATTCCCTGATTCTCTGCACCTTCATACAAATCGAGAATGGCAATGCGTATTTGTTTATTCTCTGTCAAATCCATAAGGACGCAAACATAAGAATTTTACAATAGGCAACACTATGGCCAGGAAAATTATCTACCGAATATTCGGGAGATGTAAATAGATATTCACAAACTATTTTTAAATTCTTAAACCTAACAAAACATGAAAAATAAATTGCTTATACTGACTTCATTGTCTGTGCTGACGTGTTTTCTGTTTTCCAGCATCGGTTGCAGTACAAAAAAAGACGATGTTACTACACCGGCAGGGCCTAATGAAGCATCCTCTTTTACTTTCTCACCGATCGATGTGTCCAATATCAAATTTAATTATTCGCTGGGATGGATCAATCCGCCGGCACACATTATCCCAACAGATCATGTATATATTCATTATAACAATCCAAGTACAACTGCCGGGTTGCCTTTAATAGCACCGGGCGGAGGGCTGGTACAAAAAATTTTAATTGTGCCCAACCTTAGTGTGAATGAGTGTAAAGTTTGGATACAAATGAATCCGCTTTTTACATATTATTTAGATCATGTATTATTGAATAATACTATTAAAGAAGGAGTTGCCATCAAAGCCGGACAAGTAATTGGCACAACTGGACTGGGTGATAGTTTTGATCTTGGCGTAATTGATAGTACTGTTACAATCCCTTTTGCAAACCCTGCACGTCACGGATGGCAAACCATTCATTGCGGCAAGCCCTATAGTTATTTTACTGAGCCTCTGAGATCGCAGATGTATGCCTTGGTAGATAGAGAAGGTTCTGAAAAAGATGGTTGGGTAAATGTGGATGTGCCTAAAACATTATCGGGAAATTGGTTCTTGGATGGACCGACTTTTTACACAGATGGCGGCGATTGGGATAAAGAACTTGCATTTGCTTATGATATTCAACATCCATCAAAAGTGCAAATTGCTTTAGGTGGTGTTATCGGTCCGGCAGGTAAATGGTATCCTCAAATTGGTGCTTTACTTCCTTCACAAGTAACAGTTTCTACCGGAAAAGTAGCTTATCAACTTTGGTCATTGGATCCGGTAACACAAGCCATCAACACCGAACAAAAGGGCCTGATGATCGTGCAAATGATCGATGATACGCATATTAAAGTAGAAATGTTTGCTGATGTAAAAATTGCAGATGCATCTTTTACCGCAAATGCAAAAATTTATGCTCGATAAAAAAGCAACCACTACTGAAATAAATACGGTAACAATTTTTGTATGAAGCCAATTTATGTTTTACAAATAACTCAAATTTGTTTTGGGTGTTAAAGCCAGTAATGTTTCATACATGAGTTGGATGGTATTTTCGATATCACTCTTGTGCAACATTTCGACTGTTGTGTGCATGTATCGCAGTGGTATAGAAATTAAAACACTTGGACAACCATCATTGGCATAAGCAAAACTATCCGTATCAGTTCCGGTGCTGCGGCTAACGGTGCGCATCTGTAAAGGGATCTTTTTCTTCTCGGCAATATCCTGCACAAAACTCAATAATTTATTGTGCACTGCAGGGCCGTAAGTAGGGGAAGGGCCTTTGCCACAAGCAACGTCACCTTCTATTATTTTACTGATCATCGGGGTTTGTGTATCATGTGTTACATCGGTGATGATGGCTACATCAGGCTTGATTCTTCTTGCGATCATTTCAGCACCACGCAGGCCGATTTCTTCCTGCACTGCATTCACGATGTATAAACCAAAAGGCAGTTTCTTTTTATTTTCTTTTAAGAGCCTGGCTACTTCTGCGATCATGAAACCACCTATGCGGTTATCGAAAGCACGTGCGATCAAATAGTCATAGGCCAGTTCATCATACCCTTCTTCATAAGTAACAACTGAACCTATATGAATGCCCAATGCTTCCACTTCTTTTTTTGTTCTGGCACCGCAATCAAGAAAAAGATTATCAACTTTTGGTGCTTGTTCTTTTTGATCGCCACTGCTCATACGAGTGTGAATAGCAGGCCAACCAAATACAGCTTTTACAGTTCCTTTTTTACCATGGATCAAAACACGTTTTGCAGGAGCGATCTGATGGTCTACACCACCATTCCTTTTCAGATAAATAAATCCCTGATCGGTAATATAGTTTACAAACCAGCTGATCTCATCGGCATGCGCTTCTATCACTACTTTAAATGTTGCTGTTGGATTGATCACTCCGACAGCTGTTCCATAAGGGTCGGTGAAATGTGTATCAACCAGGGGTTTTAAGTATTCTAACCACACTTTTTGTCCGCTGCTCTCAAAGCCAACAGGAGAAGGCGTGTTCATATATTTTTTCAAAAATGCATAAGACGCATCAGTAAGAATGGATTTGCTTTTTGCTTTTGTTGTTTTTGCTTTTGCCATGATTCGTTATTTAAAAAATTGTAAAACTGATGATCCCGCAGAGGGCTTTCACCAACATTAGTCCGTCAATGATTGCAAGGTAATAGAGAATGCTTTTACGTTGGTACATTGACCATGCAACAGTTATCAACAAAATGAAAGGAATGGTATTGATAACAATCCGGATTGCCGGGAAATGATGGCTGATGGTATAAACAAGAAAAGTGCCTAAGCCAATGATGCATAAGGGGATCATGATATAATAAATGGTCTTTCTCAAGCCTATCCTTACAACAAATGTTTTCAATTGCTGATTATAATCGTAGGCGAAATCCTTTATGTCGAACATGATACAAAGCACCGTGATGAACATGAAATTCTTCACTAACAGCAAAAAGCCAAATAAGGTGATTCCATACGCTTCATTACTTTCAATGGCATGAAACAATACGGGATAAACGGTTACCATTCCGCCCCATACAAATCCGATCACAAAAGGTTTCATCCATCCGTTATTGCGCAGGTTATATTTTTTGAACTGAAAGGATTCTATGCCATAATAAAGAATTGCGACCAAAGGGAATAACAGTATCAATAGCCATTGTAGGGCTGGCATTTGTATTAGTTTCTGCCAGATATGGATACACACAAAAAATGCTGCAATGATCATAATGATCGTCAAGAATAATTGTGAGCGAATCATCATTTGTCTGTTATTTAAATACCAGACAGACCTTTTATTATTTTTATCCGCCGTAGTTACTCCGATATATGCTTTTGTATAATAAATGATGGTTGCTGCAAACAACAGTATATAATACCAAAATGGATTAAGTGGAGAGGATTGTTGAATACTTGCTTCAAAGGAAAGTGCTACCGCACAAATGCCGTAGAAGTAATTTCCATAAAAAATGAATGATGCAATTTTATTAAGCAATGTTTATCTGTGTACGATGATGATGGTTGGTCCGCTGATAGTATCGCTGATATTTTTAGCCAGATCTTTTGCCCAGAATTTAAATACGCAGGTATCATTTTGATTGTTGCAAGCGGGTTCTTGCATGGAAGGATAGCCCAGATTAAATCCATACCCTAAACTCACTTCAAAAACACCCTTTAAATTTTTAGACTGCGGAAAAGCGGGGATACGATAACCACTCACGAAATCGCTCTTCTTGCAATTTTTGGTTACTTTCTGAACCCAAAGGGTATCCTGTACATCGCCCTGAGCATCCGTAAATTCAATATTGAAAGTTAAAACCTGATTGGGGCTTAAAACCGTTGTATTCACACTTTTAAAAAAAAGTTGCGGTTTATCTGTATACTTGCTTTTGTTACAGGAATTTGTTATGACAGCAATAACAAATAGTATCAATATTTTTGCCTTCATAGCTTTCATATTCATTTCAAATGTAGTTAAATCATTTCAACCCATTACTGTGCAGTCATCACTTGTTAACAATATTTTTTCAACTCAGGCAGATGATTTTCAGCAAAAGGCAGCTGAGATCTTTCAGTTTCAATATGAACACAATGCCGTGTATGCTCAATGGTGTGATCTGCTGTCATCTGTCAATCGTCAATCGTCGACCGTCAACCGACATCTTCTGACTGAATTTCCTTTTCTGCCAATATCTTTCTTTAAGACGCATCAAATAACAGCAACGCTGTTTGAACCGCAGCAAATATTTGAAAGCAGCGGTACTACACAAACCCAGAACAGCAAACATTTGGTGAAGGATATCGATCTGTATCAGCAAAGTTTCAGTAAGGCATTTGAATTGTTTTATGGTGATATAAAAGATTGGTGTGTGATCGGTCTATTACCATCCTATCTGGAAAGGAATAATTCATCTTTGGTAATGATGGTTGATGAACTGATCAAATTGAGCGGCCATGCCGACTGTGGTTTTTATTTGTATGATCATGACCGGTTGAAAGAAACTTTGCAGGGTCTAGAATCACAACAAAAAAAAACACTGCTTATCGGTGTAACTTTTGCGCTGCTTGATTTTGCCGAAAGCCATCCTTTGAATTTAGAATACACAACGATCATGGAAACTGGAGGCATGAAAGGAAGGCGAAAAGAACTGACAAGATTTGAAGTACATGAATATCTGCAAGAAAGATTGGGTGTTAAACATATTCATTCCGAATATGGAATGACAGAACTGTTATCGCAGGCTTATTCCAAAGGAGAGGGGATATTTGTTTGTCCGCCCTGGATGAAAGTATTGGTAAGAGATGAAGAAGATCCTTTGCGGGTGAGTAATTCAGGGAGGGGTGTACTGAATGTGATCGATCTTGCCAATATCTACAGCTGCAGTTTTATTGCTACAGATGATGTGGGTATGGTTTATGAGGATGGCAGTTTTGAGGTGTATGGAAGATTAGATAATAGCGATATCAGAGGATGCAGTTTGTTGGTTGTGTAAATGACTGTTATATTTGCAACCTTGAAAGTTTAAAAGGTTCAAGAAGTTCAAAAGGTTTAAAAACTTGGAAGTTGTTAGAAATAACCTATTCAACTTGTTAAACATTTTCAAACCTCTTCAACTTTTGATTGCCCGGGTGGCGAAATTGGTAGACGCACTGCCTTCAGGTGGCAGCGTTCGCAAGGATGTGCTGGTTCGAATCCAGTCCCGGG